>JAFEES010000001.1 GCA_018240995.1 Pseudomonadota bacterium
CACGGGGAATTCCTGTCGGAAGCGGTAAACCCTTGATTGTAGGCCGCGCCCCACGTCGCTCCGGCCCGGCGCACGACCCGTCCACACACCCAGATAGGCCTGCCGCACGGCCGCATCGTCGATCAGCTTGCGCGCCGCCTCCGACAGCGTGACGCGTCCGCGTTCCATCACACAGGCACGCCCAGCGCGACCTGCATGTCCTGCTCCACTAACGCCCTGGCGCCGGGTCTCGGCCGGCTGCTGCGTGACCACCGGCCCCAGGCCCAGGCACATCTCGTCGATCATCATCAGCGCCGACGCCGCCATGGGTGCTCGGGCCATGGCGCAGATCTGCTGCTCCCCGCCCGACATGCTGCCGGCCAGCTGGCGCCGGCGCTCGCCCAGGCGCTGAAGCGGCCGGCACATGCGATCCAGTTCCCGCTCAACTGCGCCTTGTCCTGGCGCCGAGACAGGGACACGCGCCGACGACCTGCCGTTCAAAGATCCGCTTGCGCCTGCGCCTGCGCCTAATTCGAAGAACTCGCAGGTCAAAGTATTCCCATGCTCGACTTCAGGCGCTCAAGGGGAAGTCAAGCCAATCGTGTGCCGCGTCTCGTTGACCCGAACGACGGTGGTCTCGCCATCGCCAACCTCGATCTCGTTGACACAGCAAGGCTCCTGCTTGATCCGCCAGTAGCGCGCCAGCGGCAGGCCCAGCGCGTGCAGCAGCAAGATGCGGTTGATGCTGTCATGCCCCACCAACACGACCGTCTGCCCGGCGTGCTGGTGCAAAACGACCCGCAAGACCTTGATCGCACGAACCAGCACTTCGGCCAAGGTCTCGCCGTCGGGAATCTGGGCCAGCTCGGGCGCTGCGAACCAGGTTCGCAGCTCGTCGGGCCAGCGCGCGCGCACCTCGTCATGGGTCAGTCCCTGCCATTGGCCGTAATGGGTGTCGGCCAGCTCGTCCAGCACCTGGACTGGTGCGCCCGTCGCGCGGGCAATCGCCGCGCCGGTGCGCACGCAGCGCGACAGCGGACTGGTGTAGATCGCGTCCGGCGTCCCGCTTTGCGCAATCCGCTGGCCCAGGGCCTCGGCCTGGCGCTCGCCCAGCCCGGACAGCGGAAGTTCCGCCCGGCCGCGAAAGCGTTCCGGCGCAATCCATTCGACATGTCCGTGACGGGTGAGGATGATTCGGGTCATGGCGTGTACTCCCACAGGTTCAGCGAACAAAGGCGGCGCGGCCGGCATAGGGGGCGCCGCCGCCCAGCGCCTCCTCGATCCGCAAGCCGTGCACCACCGCGCCGATGGTCTTGTTGACATGCGCGACGGCGCGCGTGACGCCCTTGCCGCCAAAGCGCTGCGGGTCATCGTCGCGCAATTCGCGCGCTTCGTGCACACCGGTCGATGCGCCGGACGGAACCGCGGCGCGGCCGGTGGCGCCGCCCCGCAGCCGCACATCGACCTCGACGGTGGGGTTGCCACGCGAATCCAGAATCTCGCGCGCATGCAGGGCTTCGATGATGGTGCTCATGAGGAACTCCCTTGCAGGACCGAGGGTGAGGCGCTTGCCCCGACGGCGCCAAAAACTTGCTGGTACAGGTCCTGGCCAAAACTGGTGGACAGAGGCTCACCCGGCACCAGCTTGAAGGTGCGCAAACCATCGTCCCGCCGCTCGGCGCGCAGAAACAGGGTATCGGGCCGCTGCCGGGTCGCCAGCCGCTGGGCAAAGTCGAACAAATGGGTCACGGCCAGCACCTTGATGCCGCGCTCGCGCAGCGCCTCGACGGCCTGGCGCGCCAACTCGGAGCCTTCGCGCTCGTTGGTGGACGCAAAGGATTCGTTGGACAGCAGCAGGCCGCCGGGGTGGATCCAGTCGGCAATGTCGCTCAGGCGCGCCAGTTCTTCATCGAGCTTGCCGCTGGTCAGCGATGCATCCTCTTCGCGCTTGTAGTGGGTGAACAAGCCGTTGCAGCGCTCGGCCGTGAAGGCCTGCGCGCAGACGAACATGCCTGCCTGCATCATCAGCTGCGCCAGCCCGCAGGCGCGCAGAAAGCTGGACTTGCCGCCCTGGTTGGCGCCCGTCACCACGATCAGCCCCCGCTGGTCGGCCTGCACCGCGTTGCCCACCACGGCCGCGCCCATCTTCAAGACCAGGCAGGCATCGCGCAGGTCGCTGCAGGAAAACCGCAGCGTGCCCAGCTCGGTCATCTCGGGCAAGGCGCAGGGCGCTTGCGCGGCCATCAGCTGCTCGCGCAGGTTCAGGCAGGCCACGTAAAAGGCCAGTTCGGTGCGCAGCCACTGAAAAAAGCCCTGCACATGCTCGCACGACTGCGCCAAGGCGTTGGCCACCAGGTTGACGCCGCGATCCTGCAACTCGCCCAGAAAGCGCGCGCCGGCCTCATCGCGCTCATGCAGCCGAAAGCCGAACTGCGCCGGACCCCGGTGTAGCCAGCGCTGCCAGCGCGCCGACTTCTTCGGCGGGCGGCGCAGGACGTAGCCGATGCCTTCGTTGCCCTCGCCCAGGCGGGCGCTGATGCGTACGCCGCCATCGAACTTGAGCCTCTTCAGGTGCTGGCGCACGCCATCGAGGTAGGCGTCGTCAAACTCGGCACGCAGCGTGGCCAGCAGCGTGGTCAGGCCGGGCGAGGCAAACGCGCCTTCATGGTGCTCGGCAAACGCACGCAGCTTGCGCAGCATGTCGGCGTAGAAGGCCATCACATCCACCGAACCACGGAGAATGCCCGAGGGGTAGTTCAGGAACACGCTGAACCACAGCTTCTTGCGGCCTTCTATGGCTTCGAGCGTGAGCGCGTACAGCGCCCGCAGCGCGGCCGGCTGCGCGATGGCGTCGCGCAACACCTGCTGGCGGTGCTGCACGGTGGCGGCGTCGTTGCCCATGGCCAGCAAGGTGGCCTTGCGCGCCACGTCCCGCAAGAATTCGTCGCCGCCCGCCATGGCCTCCCACAGCGTGCTCAGCTCCAGGTCCTGCGCCAGGGTGTCGGACTGGCGGGGCAGCGTTGGCGTGCCGTCGAAGTCGCGATCGGGGTGCATCAACAGGACTCTCATGGCGCGATCCTTTGCTTGAGCCAATCGGCCGTGACGTGGTATTTCTCGGCGATCGCCATGGCATGCGCCAGGCCATCGGCCGGCCTGCGCTCCAGCTTGAAGCTGCGCGCGGCCGGGTCTGCCGCATCGCTGGCCGCCACCATGCTGACCACGGTGGGCGAAAAGCTGGCCAGCTCGTCCAGAAAGGTCACGCACACCGCCAGCAGATCGAGCCGCTGCAGCCGCTGCAGGACTTCGTGGCCGAGATAGAGCGCGTCCTCCAGCGTGGTGGACGAGAAAATCTCGTTGATCACCACCAGCGACGCCGGCGTGGCCTGGGCCAGGATGCGCTGCACGCGCACCAGGTCGTCGTGCAGCTTGCCGCGCAGGTTGTTGATGTCTTCCTCGCGCTCGAAGTGCGAGAACATGTGGTCGAACAAGAACAGCCGTGCATCCACCGCCGGCACCGACAGACCCAGGCTGGCCAGCCAGTGCAGCTGGCCAAACATGCGCGCGAAGGTGGTCTTGCCGCCGTGATTGGGCCCGGTGACGACGATCATGCGTTCGTCGCCCTGCAGGGCAAAGTCATTGCCCACCGCCGTGCCGTGCTCGGCCAGCAGGCGCCGGGCCAGGGCCAGGTCGAACGCGCCGCGCGCGGCCACGCTCTTGCTGCGGGCGCTGATGCCGGGGTAGCAAAACGGCTGGCCGGCCTGGCGCAGCGGCTCGATGTAGTCCAGCCAGCCCAGGTAGAAGTGCAGCTCCCGATCAAAGCGCTCGATGCGCGGATCGACGAAGCAGGGATGGTCCAGGCAAAACGCGGACAAGCGGGCGAAGGTCTCGGGGTTCAGGCGCGCCACGCAGTCCAGCACCTGGGCCTCGATGTGATTGAGCCCCGCGGTGACGGGCAGCTTGGCCCGGTAGTCCTTGACGGCGCCGCGACGGAACTTGGCAAAGGTTTCTTCGACCTCGGCGGTGTAGTCGCTCTCGCCGGCCGACTGCTGCACGATGACGTTGGCCCCGTCGATCGTCACGGCGTAGCTGATGGCCGCCAGCGCGCCTTGCAGCTGCGCGGCCTGCCCCGTCAGGCGCTGGAACGGCGGCGACGCGATGTGCTCCCCCAAGAACGCCTGCCAGCGCCGCAGGCCCCGCGAAGCCAGCGTCGATGAGCCCAGCTGCGCCGCAAGGGCGCGGACGGCGCCGCCATAGCGCAGCGCGGCGCCGAGGTGCCAGCGGTTGCGCTCGTGCGCGTCATAACGCTTGGCGGCGAATTGCAGCTGCCGGCGCATCTCACGCAGCTGTGCGGTAAAGCCCCGAACCGCTTCCAGGACCGGCGGCTGCTCCAGATCGCGCAGAACCTCTTGCCGGTAGCGCACCGCGTCCTCGGACACCAGGTTGGCATGGAAAAAGCCCGCCAGATCGTAGTCGGGCCAGGGTGCCACCACCGCCTGCACGACCTGATCCAGCCCCAGGTCGTGAAAAAACTCGGGCGGCTGCGGCGCGTGCGCGGCGGCGCCTTCGCCCAGGATGCTTTCGAAGGCGGGCTCGCACGCCGTGCCGTTGCGCTGAGGCGTCACGTCCGTTTGCGCGCTGAACATGACGGAACTCCTTCGGTGCTACGGGTTGGGCGGCAGATCGGCCAGCACCTTGCCCGTCACGCCGATCTCCACCGGCAGGCGCAGATAGAAAATATTGAGCTGTTCGTTGGCCAGGAATTCGAGCAGGCGCTCGGCATCCACTTCCTTGACGGCAAAACCTACCTGCACCGGCACATCGCCCGCCAGCTCGAAGAAATGCTCCTCGTGCAAACGGCCATGGCGCCCAAAGCCCGCAATGGCCCGGAACGCCGAGCCGCCCTTGATGCCCAGCGCCCTCGCCTGCTCCAGCAGCCATTCATAGGTCAGCTTGCCGTGATGGCGGGAACTCTCTTGCACATAGAACCTGAGGTAAATGCCTTGCATGGTGTTGCTCCTGCGATCAATAGGCCTGCTTGCCGGGGATAACCCCGCGCACGCCGCCGCGCGGACGAGGTGTGTCGCCAACATACCGGGGAATCAGATGAACGTGGACGTGCGGTATGGTCTGGCCGGCCGCGGCGCCGATGTTGACGCCCACATTGAAGCCGTCGGGCGCACATTCGCGTTGCAGCAAGGCCTTGGCCTGCTCCAGCAGGTCCCACAGCGCCCGGCGTTCTTCGGGCGTTGTGTCGAACAAGCTGGCGACATGGCGGCGCGTGATGACCAGCGTATGCCCGTGGGTGACGGGGTTCAGGTCGCGTCGAACCATCGCGTGGTCGTTGCCAAGCAGGTCGTCGCCGGGCGTGCAGAACGGGCAATTTGCGGGGTTCATGATGATCGCCTCAGGTTCGCACGAACAGCGCATTGACGATGAGCATGCCCACTGCGGTCATGAACAAGGACCCGAAGAGGTGCAGACTCGCCGCGCCAAGCCCCCACCAATACTCCTTTTGCCCGATCAAGGTCACGACTTCGAGCGAAAAGGTCGAGAACGTCGTGAGGCCGCCCAGAAAACCGGTGATCACCATCAGGCGCAATTCCGGCGGCATGCCGGCGTTGTGGCTGAAGAAAGCGCTGGCCAGGCCGATCAGCATGCCGCCAATCAGGTTGACCGCCACGGTGCCCAGTGGAATGGTGGGAAAGATCGGGTTGAGCAGCGCGCCCAGCCCCCAGCGCGTCAAACACCCTATGCCGCCGCCGCAAAACACCGCTACTGCCGACCACATACCAGACATGGCATCCCCTCCCCATTCATGAAGCACAAGCACGAAGCCAACGTCGCATGACGACCGCACGCTGGCAGCAATGCGGTGATCGGTTCGTGAGTCGTCGAAAGGTATTGACTGGACATCGCCGCGACCTCCGTGAACAAAACACAAGATCAGCGAGCGCTGCCCAAAAAAATGGCCTACAGCATCCCGCGACCAGGACCTGTAGGCATCATCAGCCGCTTGGGCGGTTTGCCCGTGCCTTGCGCACGGGCCGGAGGCATGCCATCTCCGTATGCTCAGTATAGCCGTATCCTTGAGGTTCAGACTCATTGCGTCATGGTTATGGCCGGCCTCGCCACGGCCATGTCAACGCAGCGCCAGCCGCATGTCCGAAAACGGCGAGTTTTCGCCGACCGCAGACCTATCATGTATCCATGCCCTGCCCCGTTTCCACCGACGATGACGACGCCCGCTACCTGGCCCTGAAGGCCCGCGACGCGCGCTTCGACGGGCGTTTCTTCACCGGCGTGACCTCCACCGGCATCTACTGCCGCCCGGTCTGCGCGGTGCGCACGCCGCGGCGCGAGAACTGCCGCTTCTTCGCCCTGGCGGCGCAGGCCGAGAGCGCCGGCTTTCGCCCCTGCCTGCGCTGTCGGCCCGAGCTGGCGCCGCAGCTGCTGGCCTGGTCGGTGCAGGATGCGGGCGCCATCCTCGTGCGCCAGGCGCTGCGCCTGCTGGATGCGCCCGAATCCTCGGGCCAGCCCGAAGGCGGCGCCCTGGTGGCGCGGCTGGCAGCGCGCTTAGGCGTCAGCGACCGGCACCTGCGCCGCATTTTCGAGGCCGTGCTGGGCATATCGCCGCTGCAGTATTTGCAAACGCGCCGCCTGCTGGCCGCCAAGCAGCTGCTGACCGACACGCAGCTGCCCGTCACCCAGGTGGCGCTGGCCAGCGGCTTTGCCAGCGTGCGGCGCTTCAACACGGCCTTTGGCGCGCACTACGGGCTCAACCCCACGCAGCTGCGCCGCCAGGGCGCTCTGGCGAACGCGGCCGATGAAGCCGGCCACCCTGTGCGCCTGGGCTATCGCCCACCCCTCGACGCGGCCGCGTTGCTGGGTTTTTTTGCGGCGCGCGGCATCCACGGCCTGGAGGAAGTCGAAGGGCAGGCCCTGCGCCGCACGGTGCAATTGGCCAGCAGCGGTGCCGTCCACCAGGGCTGGCTGGAGGCACGCTTCGACCCCAGCCGCTGCCAGCTGCTACTGCGCGCCAGCGACAGCCTGCAGCCGGTGCTGCCGCAGCTCATCGCCCGCGTGCGCGCCCTGCTCGACCTGGACGCCGACCCCGAGGCCGTCAACGCCGTGCTGCACCCCTTCTTCCCCGCCGGCGACGGCCTGCGCGTGCCGGGCGCGTGCGACGGTTTCGAGCTGGCCGTGCGCGCCGTGCTGGGCCAGCAGATCACTGTGGCGGCGGCGCGCACGCTGGCCGGGCGGCTGGTGCGGCAGTTTGGCGCGCCCATCGCCACGCCCTGGCCCGGCCTGACGCACCTGTTTCCCACACCCTCCGCCCTGGCCGCGGCCGATGGCGATGCGCTGGGCCGGCTGGGCATAGTGCGCCAGCGCCAGGCGGCCATCGTGGCGCTGGCGCGGGCCGTGGACGGCGGGCACATCCAGCTACACGCCAGCGCCGATGTGGACGCCACCATGGCCGCGCTGCGCCGGCTGCTCGGCATTGGCGACTGGACGGCGCAGTACATCGCCATGCGCGCGCTGCGCTGGCCCGATGCCTTTCCCGCCAGCGACGTGGCGCTGCACAAGGCCCTGGGCGTGCGGGGCGCGGCGCAGCCGGCGCGGGCGGCCGTTGATGCCGCCCAGGCCTGGCGCCCCTGGCGCAGCTATGGCGTGATCCGCGCCTGGCATGGCCTGGCCGTCCAGCTATCGGATCAATAGCTGACAGCGCTTGCATCACCAGCGCAAACGGCTTATTTCGCATCTAATCAGAGGTTCACCATGCAATTTCCCCGCGACACGGTGCAAGCGCGCACCACCACGCCCCTGGGCGACATACGCCTGGCCGCCGGCCCGCACGGCCTGGTGGGCCTGTGGTTTGACGGCCAGCGCCACCTGCCGGCCCGGCTGGACGGCCCCGGTGCCTGGCCCACGGACGATCACCACCCTTTGCTGCGCGCCGCGGCCGACCAGCTGCGGCAATACCTGGCCGGCCAGCGCCAGGCGTTTGATCTGCCGCTGGATCTGTCGGGCGGCACGCCCTTCCAGCAGGCCGTGTGGCGCGCGCTGCTGGCCCTGCCGCGCGGCGCCACCACCAGCTACGGCGCCCTGGCGCGCCAGATTGGCAAGCCGGCCGCCGTGCGTGCCGTGGGCGCGGCCGTGGGGCGCAACCCCATCAGCGTGGCCGTGCCCTGCCACCGCGTGCTGGGGCAAGACGGCGCGTTGACCGGCTACGCCGGCGGCCTGCCGCGCAAGGTGGCGCTGCTGCGGCTGGAGGCCGCGCGGCCCCCCGTTGCCCACCCCGAACCGGAGCTGCCCGCCTGCGCATGAACACCCACCACAACGCCGCCGCCAAGCCCTCCTGGCTGGGCGAATTCATCCTGCTGTCCGGCCTGTGGGGCGCCTCGTTCCTGTTCATGCGCCTGGGCGCGGCGGAGTTCGGGCCGCTGCCCACGGCCGGGCTGCGCGTAATCATGGCCACGCTGTTCCTCTGGCCCATCTTGCTGCACCGCGGTGAATGGCCGGCGCTGCGACGCCATTGGCGGCCGGTGCTACTGGCCGGACTGATCAACTCGGCCATTCCGTTCGCGCTGTTCGCCTGGGCCGTGATGCACCTGGCCACGGGGCTGACCTCGATACTGAACGCCACGGTGCCACTGTTCGGCGCACTGGTGGCCTGGGTGTGGCTGGACGACCGCATCAACCGGCTGCGCTGGCTGGGCCTGGCGTTGGGCTTCGTCGGCGTGGCGCTGCTGGCCTGGCGCGCGCCCGCGGGCGTGGGGCTCAGCAGCGGCCAGGCCGGCTGGGCGATCGCCGCCTGCCTGCTGGCCTCCACCTGCTACGCCGTGGCCGCCAGCTTCGCGCGGCGCTACCTGGTGGGCGTGCCGCCGCTGGTCACGGCCACCGGCAGCCAGCTGGGTGCGGCCCTGGGCCTGGCCCTGCCCATGTGGTGGGCCTGGCCGGCCCAGACCCCGGGCCTGCGCGCCTGGGCCGCCATCGTGGCGATTGCCGTGCTGTGCACGGGCATCGCCTTCATCCTGTACTTCCGCCTCATCGCCCAGGCCGGGCCCAGCCACGCCCTGGCCGTTACCTTTTTGGCGCCGGTGTTCGCGGTGTTCTATGGCGCGGTCTTCCTGGGAGAGGCGGTCACGCCGTGGATGCTGGGTTGCGGGGTGGTCATCGTCTGCGGCACCATGTTGTCCACCGGCCTGGTGGGTAGCCTGAAAAGGGCCAACTGACCCATTGCACACCCCGAACATGCCACACGCATTCGATCTGCAGCGCTTTCTTCAGGCCCAGGAAGGTGTCTATGCGCAGGCCCTGGGCGAGTTGAAGGCCGGCCGCAAACGCACGCACTGGATCTGGTTCATCTTCCCGCAGCTGCAGGGCCTGGGTTTCAGCGCCATGTCGCAGGCCTATGCCATCAGCGGCCTGGACGAAGCGCGGGCCTATCTTGACCACCCGGTGCTCGGGGCCCGGTTGCTCGAATGCGTGCAGGCGATGCTGGCGCATGCGGGCCTGCCGGCGGCCGGCATCCTGGGTGAAATAGACGCCGTGAAATGGCGCTCCTGCCTGACGCTGTTTGCCGCCGCCTGGCCCGGCGAGCCGGTGTTCGATGAAGCGCTGCGGCGGTTTTTTGCCGGAGTGCCGGACGCCAGGACGCTGGAACTGCTGCAGAGTCGGCGTTGATTGAATGAAAAAAGCCCCCGGCGCCCATATACCGGGCGCCAGGGACTGTAAAAAAACTAGCGTTTAGCGTTTAGCCCAGCAGCTCCTTGATCTGCTGCAGCGCCACAGGGTCTTCCATGGTCGTCAGGTCGCCGGTGTCGCGGCGCTCGGCCACGGCCTGCAGGGCGCGGCGCAGCAGCTTGCCGCTGCGCGTCTTGGGCAGCAGGGTGACGAACAGCACGCGCGCCGGGCGGGCCACGGCGCCCAGCTGGTTGTCCACCTGCTTCATGATCTCGCCCTCGAACTTCAGGCGTGCGGCGTCATCCACCAGGCCCGATGCATCGCGCGCCACGGCAAAGGCCATGGCCACCTGGCCCTTGAGCTGGTCGGCCACGCCCACCACGGCCACCTCGGCGATGTTCGGGTGGCCGGCAATGCATTCCTCGATCTCGCGCGTGCCCAGGCGGTGGCCGGCGACGTTGATCACGTCGTCGGTGCGGCCCAGGATGAAGTAGTAGCCGTCCGCGTCGCGAATGCCCCAGTCGAAGGTGCTGTAGACCAGGCGGCCGGGAATGCTCTTCCAGTAGGTGTTCACGAAGCGCTCGTCGTCGCGCCACACGGTCTGCAGGCAGCCGGGGGGCAGTGGGCCTTCGATCGTCACCACGCCCTTTTGGTTGGGCTCGGTCAGCTCCTCGCCGGTGGCCTCGTCGATCAGCTTGACGTTGTAGCCATACACGGCCTTGCCGGGGCTGCCGAAGCGCGAGGCCTGCTTTTGCACGCCGTTGCACAGCGTCAGGATGGGCCAGCCGGTCTCGGTCTGCCAGTAGTTGTCGATGATGGGTATTTGCAGCGCGCCGCTGATCCAGGTTGCCGTGGGCTCGTCCAGCGGCTCGCCGGCCAGCCACAGGGCCTTGAGGCTCTTGATGTTGTACTTGGTGAGGTATTCGGGGTCTTGCTTCTTTAGCACGCGCACCGCCGTGGGGGCCGAGAACATGTGCGTGACCTGGTACTTCTCGACGATGCTCCACCACACGCCGGCGTCCGGCCGCACGGGCAGGCCTTCGTAGAGGATGGTAGTCATGCCGGCGATCAGCGGGCCGTAGATGATGTAGCTGTGGCCCACCACCCAGCCGATGTCGCTGGTGCAAAAGTACACATCGCCCGGCTTGGCCTGGAAGATGTGGCGCATGCTGGAGGCCAGCGCCACCGTGTAGCCGCCGGTGTCGCGCTGCACGCCCTTGGGTTTGCCCGTGGTGCCGCTGGTGTACAGCGTGTAGCTGGTGTGGGTGGCGTCCACCCAGGCGCAGGGCACCTGGGCGTTCAGGTGCTGCTCGCGCAGGGCGCCCCAGTCATGGTCGCGCCCGGCGCGCATGGCGGCGGGGGCCAGGGCGCGATCGACCATCAGCACGGCGGCAGGCTTGTGCGCCGACAGCTCGATGGCCTCGTCCAGCAGCGGCTTGTAGGGCACCACCTTGCCGCCGCGCGAACCGGCATCGGCGCTGACGATGACGGTAGGCTCGGCGTCCTCGATGCGCGAGGCCAGCGACGACGAGGCAAAGCCGCCGAACACCACCGAATGGATGGCGCCTATGCGTGTGCAGGCCAGCATGGCAAAGGCGGCCTCGGCAATCATGGGCATGTAGATCAGCACCCGGTCGCCCTGCTTCACGCCCAGCGACTGCAGCACGGCAGCCATGCGCTGCACCTCGGCGTGCAGCTCGGCGAAGCTGTAGGCGCGCTCGGTGTTGGTCTCGGTGGAAATGGCCACCAGCGCGTTTTGCTGGGCGCGCTCTGCCAAATGCCGATCGACGGCGTTGTGGCACAGGTTGGTGGTGCCGCCAACGAACCACTTGGCGAACGGCGGGTTGCTGTAGTCGCAGATCTGCTGCGGTGGCTGCTGCCAGTCGACAAGCCGGGCCTGCTCGGCCCAGAAGGCATCGCGCTCGACGATGGAGCGGCGGTGGAAATCGGCGTAGTTGGCTTCGGATGCGGCCATGGTGCTGTCTCCTGCAGGTGGTGTGCGCCATTGTGGCGCGGCAAGTGGGTTATCCAAAATTCATAATTATTCACATCGCGCTTGCGGGAAGCTGACGTTGCCGCCATGGAGACACATGGCCTTCAGATAGCGTGTATATTTGTAACTTTGTAAACTCAGTGTCAATTTAGTCGTTGGCTCTGGTTTCAAACGACTTTTCCACGTCCATTCCCTACTTCGCAAGGATCGTCATTCATGTCCACCTCCCGCCTGTCCATAGGCCGCCGGCTGACGCTGGTGCTGAGCATCATTCTTGGACTGTTTTTGGCAAGCAGTCTCTACGGCATCATGCAGCTGCGCTCGGTGACGCGCGAGATGAACGACATGCTGGCCAATGCCCTGGCGACCGAGCGCCTGGCGGGCGATTGGTACCGCAACATCACCAACGGCGCCACGCGCACGGCGGCCATCGCCAAGAGTAGCGATCCTGCGCTGGCCGAGTTCTTCGCGGCCGCGGCGGCCGAGTCGAGCAAACAGTCCTCGGCGCTGCAAAAGCAGATCGAGCAGCAGCTGGCCCATGACGACGAACGCGCGCTGTTCGCCCAGATCGGCCAGCACCGCAAGACCTACCTGAGCACGCGCGACGAGGTCAGCGCGCTCAAGAAGTCGGGCGACGCCGAGGGCGCGGCCCGCGCCTTCAGCCAGAAGTACGAACCGGCCACGAACGCCTTTCAACAGGCCATGAGCCAGCTGGTGGAGCTGCAGCGCAAAAAACTGGATCTGGCCGGTGAACGCATACGCGACGCCAGCCAGTCCGCCACGCGGCTGCTCACCGCGCTGTGCGTGGGCTCGTTGCTGCTGGCGGGCGTGCTTGCCTGGCGCCTTACGGTGAGCATCACGCGCCCGCTGCAGCAGGCGCGTGACGTGGCGGAGAAGATCGCGGCCATGGATCTGACGAGCCAGGACGAGGCCCGTGCCAGGCCCCACGGACAGGATGAAACCGGCCAGCTGCTGCACGCGCTGGCGGCCATGCGCGGCTCGCTCGAAGGCGCCATTACCCAGGTGCGCGAGGTGGCGGGCTCCATGGCCACGGCCACGCACGAGATCGCCAGCGGCAACGCCGACCTGAGCCAGCGCACCGAGCAAACCGCCAGCAACCTGCAGGAAACCGCCAGCGCCATGGAGCAGTTCACGGCCACGGTGCGCCAGTCGGCCGATTCGGCCTCCACCGCCAACCAGCTGGCCAGCTCGGCCATGGAGGTGGCCGCGCGCGGCGGCGCCGTGGTGACGCAGGTGGTGTCCACGATGGAGGAGATCAACGAAAGCTCGCGCAAGATCGCCGACATCATCGGGGTGATCGACGGCATCGCCTTCCAGACGAATATCCTGGCGCTGAACGCCGCCGTGGAGGCTGCACGTGCCGGCGAGCAGGGGCGTGGCTTTGCCGTGGTGGCCGGCGAGGTGCGCAACCTGGCGCAGCGCAGCGCCGACGCCGCCAAGGAGATCAAGGCCCTGATAGGCGGCTCGGTGGACAAGGTGGCCACGGGCGCGCGCCTGGTGCAGGACGCGGGCAGCACCATGCAGGAGATCGTGCACAGCGTGCAGCGCGTGAGCGACATCATCGGCGAGATCACCAGCGCCTCGGCCGAGCAGTCCGACGGCATACAGCAGGTCAATGCCGCGGTCACCAACCTGGATCAGATGACGCAGCAAAACGCGGCGCTGGTGGAGGAATCGGCCGCCGCCTCGCACAGCCTGCGCGAGCAGGCCGGGCGCCTGTCACAAACGGTGGGCCAGTTCCGCCTGAACGCCGGGGTGCAGCCAGGCTTGTTGCGGCTGGGTTGAGCGTGTGCGGCAAGCCCTCATGGCATCTTCAGCGTCAAACAGCCGCTCCCGCCCAGGTCCAGTCACATAACGCCTTGTAATCACGCGCCCGGCTTCGGGCGCATGCCTCGTTGGACAAGACTGGCCATGGACAAGCTCCGGCCATCGGCCTACCATGCACGCTGCACTTGACTTGACGTGCCGCAGCGCGCCGCTTGGCGGTTCGCGCGTGCGGCCAGTGGAACCGGTCTCCAGGAGAAAAGGCCATGCCGAAAGTCATTCGTCCGCTTGCCGCCACGCGTGCCGCGTGCGCCCCGTTGCCAGCGCCCAGGAGGGTGCACCCAGGCAACCAACTTTCATGCCGCCGTTCGGCCCGACTCGCGTTGCCGTGCTCCTCTCGGGAGCGCACCGGTACGCTCAACGACACCGCCGCCGCGCAGCCACTGACTGCCCCCCCGAGTTCGACCCTTTGAGGGGCAGTTGCGCATGCTGGGTCAAGGACGTGCGCCGGGCAACAACCTGCTGGCCACGCCGGACGCGATGAGGCGAACGACCGCGCAGCGCCAACAAAGCTCCCCGGCCGAGGGGGCCGCTTATTCCGTTTCCAAATCATTCGTGTCTAGGCGCGAAGCCGCAGGCAGTGCTATAGCACGACAAGGCGAAGCAACAACGACACGGGTGATTTAGAAATGGAATTAGAGCGTTGGTCGGCGAGGAAGGCTCGTCCGGCGCTCTTTTTCCTGGCACTGAACCCCGTCCCTGTTGGCGGGCGACTTTCGTTGAAGGAGACAAACCATGCTTCACTCGGTTCATCGATTGGTGGCCAACGTCATGCGTGCGCTCACGCTGGCTTTCATGGGTGTGCTGCTGGCCTGCCAGGCCAGCGCCCAGACGCCAGCGCCGCAACTGGTCAACGATTTTGCCAACGGGCCGGGCAATGGCGTCTACGCCTTCGCCAGTTGGACGCCCAAGAATCTGAGCGAGTTGTTCAAGGGAAATTCAGGCGGCGCAACGGTGAACATCCTTGGTCACCTGTTCATGCCGCCGGGTGACGGCGGCAAGGTGCCCGCGGTGGTGTTGCTGCATGGATCGGGCGGCATTTACAGCGCTGAACTGGACTACTGGCCCAAGCAATTCAACGCGGCGGGGATGGCGGTCTTCGTGCTGGACATGTTTGGCCCGCGGGGCGTGCAGGACACGTCCGAGAACCAATCGCTGGTGCCATTTACAGCCGACGTGGTGGACTCGTTCGCCGCCCTCAAGCTGCTTGCCACGCATCCGCGCATTGACGCCAAACGCATTGCCGTGATGGGGTTTTCGCGCGGGGGCATTGCGGTGATTCGTGACAACGTGACGCGCATCATCCAGGCGCAGCACCTGCCCGACGGACTGCAGTACGCGGCGATCATTCCGGTGTACGCCGGCGGCTGCGCCGGCGTGTTTCGGCTGGTAGTCAAGCCGGGGGTGTTTTCCAAGGCGCCGATGCTGTTCATCCACGGCACTGCCGACACCTACTGCCCGTTGAGCGCTTGCGTGGATTACGCGGACAAGATTTCGAAAGCCGGCACACCCGTGCAGTTCGTGAAGATCGACGGGGCTCACCACAAGTTCGATTCCGACGACCAGATCCTCCGCCACCTGCGCTTCGCGGTCCGCACCAAGCCGGACTGCCCCTTGGAAGTGGACATCGACACGCTCACCGCCTATGACTCGAGCACGGGCGAGCGTTTGCAAGGCAAGGCCTACACGGACATGCTCAAGAGCTGCAGCACCACCGGCGCGATCGTCGAGGGCAACGCGCGTGCGCGTGACCAAGCGGCGACCGCCGCGGTCGGTTTTCTGAAAACTACCTTCGGGCTTTGAGCCGACCCTGGCGGCTGCTGGGCACATGGCGTCACCTGAAACGGTCAAAGTCGGGTCTGAGAGCCTGAGTCACGGCTTGCGGAACCTGCTACTTGACCAGCGCCAGCATGTCCTTGAACGCCGGGTGCTCGCAGCCGCGCAGCCACTCGAAGGCCACCATCTCGGTGGTCACCAGCTCGGCGCCGGCGCCGGCCAGGCGGTCAAAGGCAGCGTCGCGGCTCCTCTCGGTGCGCGAGCTGCAGGCATCGGTCACTACCCAGACCTCGAATTCCTCCTCCAGCAGCTCCAGGGCGGTCTGCAGCAGGCACACATGGGCCTCGCAGCCGGCAATGACGATGCTGGGGCGCTCGGCCGCCTGCTGCTCTTGCTCGCGCGCCTTTTGCAGGTGCTTGGGCAGGCTGCGCGCATTGCCGCCCTGGGGCTTTGGCTGTGGCCGCAGCCAGGAGCCCAGACCATCGGCCGCGGCGCTGAAGTGCATCTTGGACAAGGTGCGCTGGCACAGCGCGCGCAGCTCGGCGTCGTTGGGCCCCAGGCGCGCCGGGTTTTGCTCGGTGCCCCACACGGGCACGTCCACCAGACGCGCCAGCCGCGCCAGCTTGATGGCGTTGGCCAGCGCGGCCTGGCCTTCAAAAATGGCGGGCATCAGGCGTTCCTGATAGTCCACGAGCACGAGTTGGGATTCGGTGGCGTCAAGCAGCATGGCGGTCGGTTGGCAACAATCAAACGGTCATTGTCGCAGGCGCCGCGGCACTTACTTCAGCTTGCCCGCCGAAAGATCGATGATCATGCGCGTTGCCAGGTACAGGCGCGGCACGATGGTGTTGAGCTGCACATATTCGGCATTGTTGGAGTGCGCGCCGTAGCCTGACAGGCCAAAGCCCTCGACCACCGCGCCCCGCGCCTTGAGGGCGGCAAAGGCTGCGTCGGTGCCTCCGCCTGTCGCCTTGTCCATCACCTTGAGCGGCAGACCCAGTTCATCCTGATACACGTTCCGGCCAAAGTCGGCCACACGGCGCGCGAAGTCGCTGGCCTCCAGCGGGGGGCGGCGCACCTCGAACTTCACGGCCACCTTGGCGGCTGGCAGCAGCTTTTTTTGCACGCGCGCGTGCAGCTCCTTTTCCAGTATCTCGAAGTCAGACACCTTGAGTGCCCGAGCGTCGCCCTGGGCCGTCGCCTCGGCAGGGATGACGTTGCGGTTGGTGCCAGCCTTGGCAACCGTCCAGTTGAGCTTCAGGCCCTGGTCGGGCCTGGACAGATCTTTGAGCTGCAGCAGTTGGTGTGACAACTCATACAGCGCGTTCACCCCATCCTCGGGCTTGGCTCCGGCGTGCGCGGCCTTGCCCTCCACCGTCAGGTAGGCCGCGCCGATGCCGCTGGTGGCCAGGCGCAATGAACCGTCGCTGCCGCCGCCCTCAAAGGAAAACACCGCGTCCTGGTCGGCCGCCAGGCGCGTGATGGTGCTGCGCCAGGCGGGCGAGCTGATTTCCTCGTCGCCGTTGATTAGCACCGTGAGCTCGCCGTAGTCCTTGAAGCCCAGTTTGCCCAGCAGCGCCACCGTATGCAATATAAGGGCTACGCCCTGCTTGTCGTCGGCGATGCCCAGGCCGTAGGCCTTGTCACCATCGATGCGAAACGGCTGATCCTTGAGCATGCCCTTGAGGTACACCGTGTCCATGTGGGCGATCAACATGACCCTGGACTGGCCCTGGCCCTTGAACACCGCGTGCACGGCCGGCCCCAGCTTTTCCGGCGTGTCGTCGAGGCGGTACACATCCGTGGGCTGCAGCACTTGCACATCGCCGCCCAGAGCCTTGAGTTGCGCGGCTATGCGCCCGGCAATCTGGTTCAGGCCTTCGATGTCCTTGCTGCCCGACTCGATGTGCACCAGCTCACGCAAGGTGTCCAGCAAAGGCTGCTGCTCCTGTCGCGCCAGCTCGTACACCTGAGCGACGGGCGCGGCCTGGGCTGCGGACGTGGCAAGAGCCAAAGACAGCATGACAACGATGGGGTTGAGGGTGAACTGCATGGTTTTTCTCCTGGAAATCATGGCAGCGCCGATTATGCGAAAACCAGATGTAAACCGAGCCCAAGCGTTGTAGGACAAGTGCCTGGCACTATGAAAATTGTTGCTGATAGTCCTTTGCGCGGGTCGAGCAATGAATAGACCGCACGACCAGACCGTTCGTTCGGCCCTCCGACTGGCGGATGCGCACTAGCGCGGCACCAGCCGCGCCCCCTCTTTCGCCCCCACCTCTTTCAGAAAGCTCCAAACCGCCTGCATGCGCGCCTGGTGCTTGGCCTCGGCCGGCATGCTCATCCAGAAGGTGCGGGTAAAGGCCGCCTCGTGCGGCAGCACGCGCGCCAAGATGGGGTCGCGGTCGGCCAGGAAGGCGGGCAGCACGGCCAGGCCGGCGCCGGCGCGCACGGCCTCGTACTGGGCCGTGATGCTGGTGCTACGCAGGGCAAAGCGCTCGGGCGGGTACAGCTCGTCTATGAACTGCAGCTCCTTGCTGAACAGCAGGTCGTCCACGTAGCTGATGAAGTCGTGGTGGCGCAGATCCTCGCGGCTGGCCACCAGCGGGCGTCGCGCCAGGTATTCGCGCTGGCCATACAGGCGCAGTTGATAGTCGGCCAATTTTGTGACGATCACCGAGCCGCGCTTGGGCCGTTCCAGCGAGATCACGATGTCCGCCTCGCGCCGCGACAGGTGCAGCATGCGCGGCAGCGCCAGCAGGTCTATGGACAGGTGCGGGTGGCGCTGTGTGAGGCGCGCCAGCTGCGGCGCCAGGATCAGCGTGCCAAAGCCCTCGGTCGCCCCCACGCGCACCAGGCCTGATGGGCCGGCATTGGCGGGCGCGGCGCTTTCCACGCCCAGCACGGCGGCCTCCATGGCCTCCACGGCGGGCAGCAGGTGGCGGCCGGCCTCGGTCAGGCGGTGGCCTGCGGCCTCGCGCGCAAACAGCGGCGCGCCCATTTGCTTTTCCAGCGCCTGAATGCGCCGCGCCACCGTGGTGTGCTCCACGCCGGTGCGCCGCGCGGCCGCGGCCAGCGTGCCGGTGCGGGCCAGCTCCAGGAAGTAGCGCAGGTTGTCCCAGTCCATGGCGAGAAGTAAATGTGCAAATTTGCAAAGCGCAAGTGCATGATTATCTATTGCATGGGTGAATTTGCACAAATACAGTAGACCCCATTCTTCCACCCCCTGCCCTGGAGACCCTCCCCATGAACGCTCCCGCATCGTCCCAAGTACTGGCCCCCACCGTGAAGCTGCTGATCGGCGGCCAGCTTGTCGAATCCAAGACCACGCAGTGGCGCAACGTGGTCAACCCCGCCACACAAGAGGTGCTGGCGCGCGTGCCCTTTGCCACGCCCGACGAGGTTCATGCTGCCGTGGCATCGGCCAAGGAGGCCTTCAAGACCTGGCGCAAGACGCCCATCGGCGCGCGTGCGCGCATCTTTCTGAAGCTGCAGCAGCTGATTCGCGAAAACATGAAGGAACTGGCCGCGCTGCTGACGGCCGAGCAGGGCAAGACCCTGCCCGATGCCGAGGGCGACGTGTTCCGCGGCCTGGAGGTGGTGGAGCATGCCGCCGCCATCGGCAACCTGCAGTTGGGCGAGCTGGCCAACAACGTGGCCAGCGGCGTGGACACCTACACCGTGCTGCAGCCGCTGGGCGTGTGCGCCGGCATCACGCCGTTCAACTTCCCGGCCATGATCCCGCTGTGGATGTTCCCCATGGCCATTGCCACGGGCAACACCTTCGTGCTCAAGCCCTCCGAGCAGGACCCCATGGTCACCATGCGCCTGTGCGAGCTGGCCCTGCAGGCCGGCATTCCCCCCGGCGTGCTGAACGTGATCCATGGCGGCGAGGACGTGGTGAACGCCATTTGCGACCACAAGGACATCAAGGCCATCAGCTTCGTCGGCTCCACCAAGGTCGGCACCCATGTCTACAACCGCGCAAGTCTTGCCGGCAAGCGCGTGCAATGCATGATGGGCGCGAAGAACCACGCCATCGTCATGCCCGACGCGAACAAGGAGCAGTCCATCAACGCCATCCTGGGCGCGGCCTTCGGCGCCGCGGGCCAGCGCTGCATGGCGATTTCGGTGGTGATGCTGGTGGGCGAGGCGCAGAAGTGGATCCCCGAATTCGTCGCCAAGGCCAAGGCGCTGAAGGTATCCGGTGGTACCACCCCCGGTGCCGACCTGGGCCCGGTGATTTCTTGCGCCGCCCTGGAGCGCGTGGAGGGCTTCATTGCCCGTGGCGTGGAAGAAGGCGCCAAGCTGGAGCTGGACGGCCGCAAGCCCAGCATCGCCGGCTTTGACAAGGGCAACTTCGTTGCCCCCACCATCTTCAGCGGCGTCAAGCCCGGCATGAGCATCTATGACCAGGAAATCTTCGGCCCCGTGCTGTGCATTGCCGGCGCCGACGACCTGGAGCAGGCCATCGAGTTCATCAACGACAACCCCAACGGCAACGGCACGGCCATCTTTACGCAAAGCGGCGCCGCGGCGCGCATGTTCCAGGAGGACATCGACGTGGGCCAGGTCGGCATCAACCTGCCGGTGCCGGTGCCGGTCCCGCTGTTCTCGTTCACCGGCAGCCGCGCCTCCAAGCTCGGCGACCTGGGCCCCTACGGCAAGCAGGTGGTGCTGTTCTACACGCAGACCAAGACCGTCACCGAGCGCTGGTTCGACGACAGCACGCTGCACCACGGCGTGAACACCACCATCAGCCTGAAGTGACCGGCCCGCGCGCTGCCGCCCTTGCCCTCGCGCTGTGCCTTGGCGGCCCGGCCGCCTGGGCGCAGGCGGGCGGCGCCTGCCGCCCCGGCGGCACGGTGGATGAGACCAACGCCTGCGCCGTGCGCGACTTCCAGGAGGCCGACACGGCCATCCAGATCCAGTACGGCGATGTGATGCGCGGCCTGTCGGCCCACGAGCGCCCTGCCCTGCGCCAGGATCACCAGGCCTGGCAACGCGCGCGCACCACGCAATGCAAGCAGGCGCAGCGCGCCAACGAAGCACGCCCCGAATGGCCGCGCCTGTACCACCAATGCCTGACGGCGCAGACCCAGGCGCGCCGCCAGGCCTTGAGCCACTGGCTGCACCACGGCCAGGCGCCGCAACCATAAATCCAACGACCAGGAGGCCCCGCCATGAACTTTGAACTGAGCCAAGACCAGCGCGCCTTTGCCGACACCGCGCGTGCGTTTGCCGAAGGCCAACTGGCGCCGCACGCCGCGCATTGGGACGCCGAGGGCATCTTCCCGGTCGACGCCATTGCCAAGGCCGGCGAGCTGGGCTTTTGCGGCCTGTACGCACCCGAGTCCGCCGGCGGCCTGGCACTGCCCCGCCTGGACGCTACCCTGGTCTTCGAAGAGCTGGCCGCCGTTGACCCCAGCACCACCGCCTTCATCACCATCCACAACATGGCCACCTGGATGCTGGGCACCTGGGCTACCGATGAAGTGCGCGAGCAATGGGGCGAGGCATTGACCAGCGGGCAAAGATTAGCCAGCTACTGCCTGACCGAGCCCGGCAGCGGCTCGGACGCCGCCAGCATCAAGACCCGTGCCGAACTGGTAGGCAACGAATACGTCATCAACGGCAGCAAGGCCTTCATCAGCGGCGCCGGCAGCACCGACATATTGGTGCTGATGGCCCGCACTGGTGACGCTGGCGCCAGCGGCATCAGCGCCTTTGCCGTGCCGGCTCATCTTCCCGGCATCCACTACGGCAAGAAGGAAGAAAAAATGGGCTGGAACAGCCAGCCCACGCGCACCATCAGCTTTGACAACGTGCGCATTCCCGCGAGCCACCTGCTCGGCCGCGAGGGCGAGGGTTTCAAGATAGCCATGAAGGGCCTCGACGGCGGGCGCATCAACATCGCCACCTGCTCGGTCGGCGCCGCGCAAGGGGCTCTCGCAGCAGCCCAGCGCTACATGCAGGAGCGCAAGCAGTTCGGCAAGACGCTGGCAAGCTTTCAGGCGCTGCAGTTCAAGCTGGCCGACATGGCCACCGAACTGGTCGCCGCGCGCCAGATGGTGCGCCTGGCCGCATCCAAGCTGGACGCCGGCGCCCCCGACGCCTCCACCTACTGCGCCATGGCCAAGCGCTTTGCCACCGACGCAGGCTTTGCCGTCATCAACGACGCCCTGCAGCTGCACGGCGGCTACGGCTACATCCGCGAATACCCGCTGGAGCGCCTGCTGCGCGACGCGCGCGTGCACCAGATCCTGGAAGGCACGAACGAGATCATGCGCGTCATCATCGGCCGGCGCATGCTGGATGGCGATGCGCCGGATGCCATCCGTTAGTCACAAAAAGAGAGCTGCCGGCGCTTGATGGACGGTCGCCAGCGGCCTTTTTGACCATAAACCCACCATGCCCGCCCGCCCCCTGCCCGACGAAGCGCTGCACCTCATCGCCGCCGTGCGGGACGCGCTGGCCGAGCGCCTGGATGCACAGGCAGACGTGCAGGAGCGCCCGCTGTTCGGCAGCCACGCCTTCATGGTGAACGGCAAACTGTGCCTGGCCGTCAAGGGCGACAACCTCTTGGTGCGCCTGCCGCCGCATCAGCACAACGCCCTGGCCGAAACCCCCGGCCTGCGCGAGCTGGACCCACGCGGCGGCATGGCCGGCTACTTCTGGGTCACCCCCGCCGCCTACGCCACGCGCGCCCAATGGCGCCACTGGATAGACGCCGCCCTGGCCTACAACCCAAGCGCCAAGGCCACGCGCCCGCGCGGCAAGACGGCCCCCGGTATTCCTCCCTCTCCCTCTGGGAGAGGGCCGGGGTGAGGGCCGCCAAAATACCAAACACACAAGAAAATCAGCCAAAACGCCTGCCCATCAAGCGCCACCAGCTACCAATTCCATAGTCCCCCTTCACCCACCACAGGAGACCCCACCATGCAAATCGCATTCATCGGCCTGGGCCACATGGGCGCCCCCATGGCCATCAACCTGCACAAGGCCGGCCACAGCGTCAAGGCCTTTGACCTGAGCCAAGACGCCTGCGCCCAGGTCAAGGCCCAGGGCCTGCAGGTAGCCGCCAGCGCCCAAGACGCCGTGCAAGGCGCCGAGGTCATCGTCAGCATGCTGCCCGCCAGTGCCCATGTGGAAGGCCTGTACCTGGGCAGCGACCGCGCCCCCGCCCTGCTGCCCCACATCGCCAAGGGCGCGCTGGTGATAGACAGCTCCACGATAGCCGCCGCCACCAGCCAGAAGGTCGCCAAGGCACTGGACGCCGCAGGCATCGCCTTCATCGACGCGCCGGTCTCCGGCGGCACCGGCGGCGCCATCGCCGGCACCCTGACCTTCATGGTCGGCGGCACTGATGCCCACCTGGAACGCGCCCGTCCCCTGCTGGAAAAAATGGGCACCAACATCTTCCACGCAGGCAGCGTGGGCGCCGGCCAGACCGCCAAGATCTGCAACAACATGCTACTGGGCATTTTGATGGTCGGCACCAGCGAGGCCATTGCCCTCGGCGTGGCCAACGGCCTGGATCCCAAGGTGCTGAGCGAAATCATGCGTCGCAGCTCCGGCGGCAACTGGGCGCTGGAAAAATACAACCCCTACCCCGGCGTGCATGAAAACGCCCCTGCATCGAAGGGCTATGCCGGTGGCTTTGGCACGGACCTGATGTTGAAAGACTTAGGACTTTCCCAGGAAAACGCTACCGCCGTCAAGGCCAGCACCCCACTGGGCGGCCTGGCCCGGGCGATTTACGCCGCGCACAGCATTGCGGGGCATGGGGGCGAGGATTTTTCGAGTGTGATGAAGATGTTGCAGAAAAAAGGGTAGCCCTCCCACAAATACCTTGACAAAGTAAATCGGGCGCTGCAGCATAAAACTGCAGCGCCTTTATTTTTCAGTATCAAACTATTCAATTCCTGTCGCATTTTTCGGCGGCGCAACCCTTCTATCAAATAATTTGAGGAGTGCGGACCATGTCGACGCCAGTAGTGGAAACAATTAAACGAGTGAGCAATAGGCTGCTCTTCTCGCTAATGCTGCTAGTCATGGTTCTGATAGTTTTCTTTTTATACCATTTAGATAAAAAGGAAACTCCAATGCTAACACTTCCAATTGTGCTGATATTTGGCGCTATTGGTGCGTTCGTGTCTCTTCAACGCCGCTTGAAAAGCTTGGCCGAAGAAGATCTCCAGCTCCTGATGGGATCTATAAGCTACACATGGCTTGCGCCGATGACTGGCGCACTACTAGCCGGCATGTTATATCTAATTTTTATTGGCAAACTAATCATAGGTCCGATGTTTCCAGAAATCATGGAAGTCCCTGCCATCGAAGAACATGCAAAAGGTTTGGCGAAAATTTTCGACGTCGAATGCAGAGAAGCAAAGGATTATGCAAAACTTCTATTTTGGAGTTTTCTGGCGGGTTTTTCAGAAAGCTTTGTCACTGATATACTCGGAAAATTTAGTCAACCGACCGAGAAAATTTGAAAACCGAAATGAGCGGATAAATTTATCTATATCTGGCTTTGGATGCAGTGAAACGAATTCATATATTTTCAGGCGAAGAAACTCTGGGTAAGCATTCAGATAACCGCTTGCGTTTAGATTTTCTTATGCATGCATTTATCACTCTGGAGAGGAAGTCATGGCTTACTATACAGATCAACGAAAATATTTTGATGAACTCTACATGCATGGCAATAAAAAGAAAATTCTGCTTGAGGGTGACTCATGGTTTTCAATTCCAGACATCGCGAATATTCCAATTCAATTGGATTCACTTCTAGATCTATCAATACTCTGCCTTGCGGATCCCGGCGATACTCTTGAGGAGATATCCGAGGGGGCACAGTTTAAGAATTTGGAAAATTTGATCAAAGACAACCGATACGGACAAAAGTGGGACGCTTTAATGTTTAGCGCGGGAGGCAATGACGTCATTGGGCCTGAAATTAAAGGTTTGCTAAGGAAGTCCGAGGTGATTGAAAGTGTTGATCCCAACGACCATCTCGACCCAAAGGCTGTAAAAGAGACATTTCGGCAAATTAGAAAACGTTTTATTGCACTTAAACGCCTGCGTGACAAATCCAAGATCAATTCAGACACTCCAATTTTCATTCACACGTATAGTTACCTGACGCCACGCAATATAGCGCACAAGGCGTTTGTATGGAATGTCGCAGGGCCATGGATCTTTCCGTATATGACCGCCATGGGAATAACGGATTGCGCCGCTCAATCAAATATTGTTGCATTCTTACTGGATAAATTTTGGACAACACTGCAAGGTATTGCAGAAGAACCTGATTCCAATTTTTTCGTCATTGATACAAGAAAATCATTAACGCCTGTTGCCTGCGTCGATCGCAATACATCATTTGAATATTGGCGCGACGAGATTCATCCAACTTCAAGAGGGTTTTCTGTTATAACAAAGGCATTTGTTATTCCGGCCATGCAGAAAGTGGGCGTTGTTTAACTTATCGGCGATTGAGACTGGAATCAAATCGTTATCAGAATCATCATCCCGCCCGCAACGCCTCCCACTGCGGCAGGCAATGCCGCGCCAGCGCGGTCAGCCAGCCGGGCTCATCCGGCACGAAGGCGATGCCGTAACGGGGGCTGACGAGAAAGCCCGCGCGCTCGAAGGCGGCGCTGTCGTTGGCCCGCACGAAGGCGGCCAGGGCGCCAAACGGTATCGCCAGGGCGCCCAGGTGCAGCACCTGGGTGCGGGCAGTGACCTCCTCCAGGCGGCCGCTGTCCTGGAAGCGAAACACCTGCGCACCGTAGTCCAACGCCGTCAGGCCCACGTTGTTGCGCTCCTCGCTGTAGGGCAGGCCGTGGGCGCGCACGATGTCGGCACGGGTGGCGGTGAAAGGCGTGCCATTGACGCAGACGTAGGGTTGCAACTGCATGGCCGGATTCTGGTGCGCTGGCGCGGCGTGTTGCAAGGCGGCTGGCATGGCACCATTCGGCGCATGCCGGGCCTGGGGTAATTGCAGGGGCAAAATGGGCCCCGGCTGCGGCGAGAATGAGAGGTTTGAGCCTTCGGCTTTACCGCCGTTGGCAATGGCCTTGCCGTAATTCGCTTCCCTTCACCACCCACCATTTGCACACCGCGATGACTACTTCTACCGCCTTCGCACCCATGCCCGACGCTGCCGGTTTCTTTGGCCCCTACGGCGGCCAGCTGGTGCCGCCGCACCTCAAGCAGGCCATGGACGACATCAATGCCGCCTATGCCGAGATCACGCAACGCAAGGACTTCCAGGACGAGCTGGCGCAGCTGTTTGCCGACTACGTGGGCCGGCCCAGCCCGATCTTTCATGCCCGGCGCCTGTCCGCGCAGCTGGGTGGCGCGCAGATCCACTTGAAGCGCGAAGACCTGAACCACACCGGCGCGCACAAGATCAACCACTGCCTGGGCGAGGCGCTCTTGGCCAAGTTCATGGGCAAGAAGAAGGTGATTGCCGAGACCGGCGCCGGCCAGCATGGCGTGGCCCTGGCCACGGCCTGCGCGCTGGTGGGCATACCGTGCGAGATCCACATGGGCCAGGTGGACATCGAGAAGGAGCACCCCAACGTCACCAAGATGCGCATCCTGGGCTGCAAGCTGGTGGCGGTGACGCGCGGCGCGGCCACGCTCAAAGAGGCCGTGGACAGCGCCTTCGACGAGTACCTGACGAACCCCAGCGACTACCTGTACGCCATCGGCTCGGTGGTCGGCCCGCACCCCTTCCCGATGATGGTGCGCGACTTCCAGAGCATCATCGGCCGCGAGGCGCGCGAGCAGTTCCAGGCCAAGCATGGCCGCCTGCCCGACTATGTGGCGGCCTGCGTGGGCGGCGGCAGCAACGCCATCGGCATGTTCACGGCCTTTTTGAATGACGCTGGCGTGAAGCTGGTGGGCGTGGAGCCTTCCGGCGAAGGCACCGACAAGCCCGGCCGCCATGCCGCCACCTTGAGCATGGGCAAGCCCGGCGAGATTCACGGCATGAAGTGCTATGTGCTGGAGAGCGAGCCCGGCGTGCCCGCCGCCGTGCACAGCATCGCCTCCGGCCTGGACTACCCCGGCGTGGGGCCGCAGCACAGCTACTTGAAGGACTTGGGCCGCGTGCAGTACGAGGCCGTGACCGACAAGGAATGCCTGGACGCCTTCATGCAACTGTCGCGCGTGGAGGGCATCATCCCGGCGCTGGAAAGCGCCCACGCCGTGGCCTGGGCCATGCGCGTGGCGCCCGGGTTGCCCAAGGACTGCCATATCCTGATCAACCTGTCGGGTCGCGGCGACAAGGACGCGGACTACGTCGCCAAGTTGCTGGGCATCTGATTTTTTTCGTTTGAAGGAGTTTTCGACATGGCCCTGCCACCCAACAAGCAACGCAGCCGCCGCCAGCGCAAGAAGATGCGCGTGGGGGAGTTTCAGGAATTCGGCTTCGAGTACGAGCTGAAGGTGAAGGCCGAGCTCTCGCCCGAGCAGGAGGAGGCGCTGATGGATCGCTTCGTGCGCGAGCTGCTGGTGCCGCGCAACCTGGCCGCCGCCGGCTGGGTGCGCGAAGGCTTTGTGACGGCCTTCACGCGCGGCTCGGCCAGCGACGAAGACCGCCAGGCCACGCAGGCCTGGCTGGCGGCCCAGCCCGAGGTGGGCGAGGCCACGGTCAGCAGCCTCAAGGATGCGTGGTACGTGGAAGGCTGAAATGCCCCCCTGAGTCGCTTCGCTCCTTCCCCCCGCTCTCGGCTACGCCGGGCAGGGGGACGCCACCAGCGCGGCGGGGCGGCCCTTGCGCGGTGGCCCTGGCCTACGCAAGCGCCAGTTTCATACGTCGGGGGGCCCACGACGCATTGTGAAAAAACGTCACGCCTTGGCCACTTCGTGGGACGCCATCCGCTCCAGCGCCTTGACCAGCGCCGAGTGATCCAGGTCGGCGTCGCCGTTGGCGGCGCAGGCCTGCATCAGCTGTGCGGCGCCGGCGGTCTGGGGTAGCGCCAGGGCCAGCTCGCGCGCGCCCTGCAGCGCCAGGCCCAGATCCTTTTGGTGCAGTTTGATGCGAAAACCCGGGGCGAAAGTGCGCTTGATCATGCGCTCGCCATGCACCTCCAGGATGCGGCTGGAAGCAAAGCCGCCCATTAGCGCCTGGCGCACCTTGGCCGGGTCGGCGCCGGCCTTGCTGGCGAACAGCAGCGCCTCGCCCACGGCGGCGATGTTCAGCGCCACGATGATCTGGTTGGCCACCTTGGTGGTCTGGCCGTCGCCGTTGCCGCCCACCAGGGTGATGTTCTTGCCCATCTTTTCCAAGAGCGGCCTGACCTTCTCGAACACCGCGGGCTCGCCGCCGCACATGATGGTCAGCGACGCGGCCTTGGCGCCCACCTCGCCGCCGGAGACCGGCGCATCGATGTAGTCCGCGCCCAGCGCATTGATCTTCTGCGCGAAGGCCTTGGTGGCCATGGGCGAGATGGAGCTCATGTCCACGACCACCTTGCGCCCGCCGCCGCCCAGCCCCGCGGCCACGCCGTTGGCGCCGAACAGCACGGATTCGACGTCCGGCGTGTCGGGCACCATCAGGAAGACGACCTCGGCGTTGCGCGCCACTTCCTCTGGCGTGGCGCACTGCACGGCGGCCGATGCCTGGATGGCAGCGGGCACCTTGCGCGCGGCGCTCACGTACAGGGTGTGGCCGGCGTTGATCAGGTTCAGCGCCATCGGCGTTCCCATGATGCCCAGCCCAATGAAACCTAGCTTCATAACAATGTGTCCTTATCGGTTGGTGGTGATGCGCCTCAATACGCGCCCGAGGCCGGCGTTGCGGCACCGGCGTTGGCGCGCATGGTTTTCAGGATCTGCTGCGAGCCGGCGGCCATGAGCCGCGCGTCCGAGCCCACGGTGGTGAACTGGAAGCCCTTGGCAATGCGCGCCAGCGCGCCCTCGGGCGTGCCGTTGTGGATGCCGGCGACCAGGCCATGGGCCTTGGCGCGCTCCAAAATATGGTCTACGGCCTGCTGCGCCTTGGGATCGAGGTCGTCGAACACCGGCCTGCAGCCCAGCGACAGCGACAGGTCGCTGGGGCCGATGTAGACCGCGTCCAGCCCCTCCACGCTCATGATGGCGTCCAGGTTATCGAGCGCCTGCGCGGTCTCGATCATGGCGAAGGTGACGATGGTGTCGTTGGCGTGCGCGGGATAGTCGGCGCCGCCATAGAGCAGCGCGCGCACCGGCCCAAAGCTGCGCGTGCCGCGCGGCGCGTAGTGGCTGTAGGCGACCAGCCTTTGCGCGTCCTCGCGGGTGTTGACCATGGGGCAGATCACGCCGTAGGCGCCGGCGTCCAGCGACTTCATGATGATGCCGGGCTCCAGCCACGGCACGCGCACGACGGGCACCGTGGGCGTGGTGGAAATGGCCTGCAACATGGACACCATGGCCTGGTAGTCGACGACGCCATGCTGCATGTCTATCGTCAGCGAGTCCCAGCCCTGGTGCGCCATGGTCTCGGCCGCAAAGCCATTCGGAATGGCCAGCCAGCCGTTCACGGCGGCCCCGCCGGCCTGCCAGAGTTCCTTCAGTCGATTGCTTCTCATGTTCGTCCTTTCGGCAAGTTGTGCGCCCAGCGTTGTGCGCCCGGCGCGGAATGTTCATTCAAACTTCATAGCTGCTGGGACTTGCCAAGCAGTCATTTGGGAGTCTTTTTCCATTCTTCAGACATCTTGACCCGCATCGTCATCCCTGCGAAGGCGGGGCTCCAGCGTTCGGCGCGGAGACTGGATGCCCGCCTACGCGGGCATGACGGTGGCATGTGGCCAATCAGGCCTTGTTTACGCCAAACCCTCAACCCACAACGCCCAACGCTCAACGCTAAACGCCAATCACGTCACCGGCGCCGGGTTGAACAGCACCAGCGCGTTGTGCAGCTTCCAATGCTCGGCCCAGGTTTGCTTGCGGCCACTGGCCACGTCCAGCATCAGCCGGAACAGCTCCCAGCCAAGCTCTTCTATCGTCGCCTCACCGTCGGCGATGCGCCCGGCGTTCACGTCCATCAGGTCGTGCCAGCGGCGCGCCAAGTCGGTGCGCGTGGCCACCTTGATCACCGGGCAGGCGGCCAGGCCGTAGGGTGTGCCGCGCCCGGTGGTGAAGACATGCAGGTTCATGCCCGCGGCCAGCTGCAGCGTGCCGCAGATGAAGTCGCTGGCCGGCGTGGCGGCGTAGAGCAGGCCTTTTTGCATGGCCTTTGCACCCGGCGGCACCACGCCGCAGATAGGGGCGCTGCCGCTCTTGACGATGGAGCCCATGGCTTTTTCGACGATGTTGGACAGGCCGCCCTGCTTGTTGCCCGGCGTGGTGTTGGCGCTGCGATCCGCGTGGCCGCGAGCCAGGTAGGCGTCGTACCAGGCCATCTGCTCGACCAGGGCCTGCGCCACCTCGGGCGTGGCGGCGCGTGCGGTGAGCTGGTCTATGCCGTCGCGCACCTCGGTCACCTCGCTGAACATCACGGTGGCGCCGGCGCGCACCAGCAGGTCGGTGCAAAAGCCCACCGCCGGGTTGGCCGTCACGCCGCTGAAGGCGTCGCTGCCGCCGCACTGCACGCCCACCACCAGCTCGCTGGCCGGCACCGTCTCGCGCCGGCGCGCGTTCAGGCGCTCCAGATGCTCCTCGGCCTGGCGCAGTATCGAATCGACCATGGACATGAAGCCCACATGGGCCGCGTCCTGCAGGCACACCACGTCCAATTTGGCATCGGCACTGGCACCCACGTCGGCCACGTTGCGCTCGTCCACCAGCGGGATGCTGCCCGGCGGCAGCAGGCGCTCGGGCTGCAGCTTCTCGCAACCCAGGCTGACCACCATCAGCTCGCCGCCAAAGTTCGGGTTCAGGCTGATGTTGCGCAGCGTGCGGATGGGGATCACCGCGTCCGGCGCGTCGATGGCAACGCCGCAGCCGTAGCCATGCTCCAGCGCCACCACATCGTCCACGTTCGGGTATTTGGGCAGCAGCTCGGCCTTGATGCGCTGCACCGCATACGCCGTCACCCCGGCCACGCATTGCACCGTCTGCGTGATGGCCAGGATGTTGCGCGTGCCCACCGAGCCGTCGGGGTTGCGGTAACCCTCGAAGGTATGGCCGGCCAGCGGCTCCTGCGGCGCGGGTCGGCTGGTGGCCATGGGCAGGCCGGCCAGCGCGCGCGCCGCGGGCATCTGCAGCAGGCGCTCATGCACCCAGCTGCCGGCGGCTATGGGCTTGAGGGCATAGCCTATGGCCACGTTGTAGCGGCGCACCGCGCCGCCCTCGGGGATGTCCTGCAGCGCCACCTTGTGCGCCTGGGGCACCTTGTCCACCAGCACCAGGCCGCCGGGCAGCACCGTGCCGGCGGGCAGGCCGCCATCATTGGCGACGATGGCGACGTTGTCCGCCGGGTGCATGGTGATGCACAGGGGTGCTCTTGTATTCATAGCTGCTCTGCCTGCATCAATCGGCCTTGATACCCGCCGCCTTGATCACCTGCGCCCACTTGGCCACCTCGGCCTTCTGGAAGGCGCCGAGCTCGGCTGGGGTCATGCTGGAGGGGATCATGCCAAAGCTCTTCAGGCGCGCCTGCACCTCGGGCGTGGCGACGATCTTCATGATCTCCGCGTGCAGCCTGTCCACGATGGCCTTGGGCGTGCCCGCAGGGGCGAACACGGCCTGCCAGGAGCCCATGTCAAAGCCCTTCTCGCCGGCCTCGGCGATGGTGGGCACATCGGGCAGCGACTCCAGGCGCTTGGAGCTGGTCACCGCAATCGGGCGCAGCTTGCCGGACTGGATATGCGGGCCGACGACCAGCGCGGTGTCGAACATCATGTCCACCTGGCCGCCGATCACGTCCTGCACGGCCGGGCCGCTGCCCTTGTAGGGCACATGCGTGAACTTCAAGCCCGTCTGATAGGCCAGCAGCTCCAGCGCCATGTGGTTCGAGGTGCCGTTGCCGGGCGAGGCCGATGTAAGCCCACCCACTGCCGCCTTGGCCTTGGCTGCGACCAGCAGCTCGGCCAGCGTCTTATACGGGCTGGCGGCCGGCACCACCAGCACCAGCGGCCCGGAGCCCAGCATGGCCACGGGCGTGAAGGACTTGACGGGGTCGTAGTCCAGCTTGGCATACAGGCTGACGTTGATGGCGTGCGAGCTGATGGTGCCGCCGAGGATGGTGTAGCCGTCGGCCGGCGCACGCGCGGCAATGGCCGAGCCCACGCTGCCGCCGGCGCCCCCCTTGTTGTCTATGACCACGGGCGTACCCAGCGCCTGGCCCAGGGGCTGGGCGATCACGCGCGCCAGGGTGTCGGTATTGCCGCCGGGTGGAAAGGGCACCAGATAGGTAATGGCCTTGCCCGTGGGCCAGGCACCCTGCGCGGCGGCGGGTTGCATGGCGAAGGCGCTGCCCAGCAGCACGGCGCTGGCTGCAAGGGAACGGTGAATCAGTGTTCGGCGTTGCATATGTATGTCTCCTTGGATCTTGGTGATTGCCTCTCAGCCTCAGGTCGCGCCGTGCGCTTCCACGTAAAGGGCGTAGATCGAATGGCTGCTGGCCATGTATAGGCGGTTCTTCTTCGGGCCGCCAAAGCACAGGTTGGCACAGCGCTCGGGCAGGCTGATGTGCACCAGCGGTTTGCCCTCGGCGCTGAAGACGCGAACCCCGTCCAGCTCTTCGGGCTTGCCCTTAAGCTGAAACACCTTGCGCCCCGCGACATCGGTGGGTTCGGACTGCAGCGCGCCATTGCTACCCCATCCGCACCACAGATTTCCATCGCGATCCACGCGAAAGCCGTCGAGCGCGCCCTGGTCTGCGGCATCGATCAGCTTGGTCTTATTGGATAGCGTGAGCCCATCCGCAGCCACGTCGTAGCTCCAAATGCTGCGGTTGGGCGTGCCTTTCCACTCGACGACGTACAGCTTCTTCTCGTCGGGAGAGAACGCCAGGCCATTGGGATTGACCAAGTCGGTGATGACCGCGGTGATGTGGCCATCCGGCGCAATGCGAAAAACGTTGGTATTGGCCTGCTCACGCTTGCCGCGATAGCCTTCCCATTCACCGCTGATGCCGAACAGCGGGTCGGTGAACCAGATGCTGTCGTCGGACTTGACGACGATGTCGTTGGGAGCATTGAGTTTCTTGCCTTCGAAGCTGTCCGCCAGCACGCTGATCGATCCATCCTTCTCCGTGCGCGTGACCCGCCGGGTCACTGAATGCTCGCAAGTCACGAGGCGGCCCTGCCGGTCGCGGGTATTGCCGTTGGCGAAGTTGGCAGGGCTGCGAAAGACGCTGAGCTGCCCATCCTCCTCGCTGTACTTCATGATGCGGTTGTTGGGGATGTCGCTGAACAACAGATAGCCGCCGTCGGGAAAGTACACCGGCCCTTCGCACCAGCGCATGCCGGTGGCGATCTGCTCCACGGTGCTGCTGTAGATGCGGTACTTGGCAAAACCGGGGTCGAGGATCTGCACCGCAGGGTCTGGGTAGCGCTGGTTCGGCTGGAACGCGAAGGATTGCGCCCCCGCCCATCCACTCGCCGCTGCAAAGCCTGCGCCCGCGGCGGCCTTGAGGAATTGGCGGCGATCCTGATGCTGAAATGACGTCATGCTGGTTGGCTTCCTGATTGGCAAAGGGAAATCAAAACCGGGGCTGCCTGCCGGTGAAGGCCGGGTCGTACTTGCGCATCTGCGCCAAGTCGTCGCGGTGGCGTATGCCGCAGCGCAGGTAGTTGTCGTGCAGGCGCGCCAGCGCCTCGCAGTCCAGCGTCACGCCCAGGCCCGGGGCGGTGGGCACGCGCAGGCTGCCGTGCTCGAAGCGCAGGCGCCCACCCGCTATGACCTCCTCGTCCTGCCAGGGGTAATGCGTGTCGCAGGCATAGGTGAGCTGCGGCACGCTGGCGCACAAATGCGTCATGGCCACCAGGCTGATGCCCAGGTGGGAATTGCTGTGCATGGACAGGCCTAGGTCGAAGGTCTGGCACAGCGTGGCCAGGCGCTGCGTGGCGCGCAGGCCGCCCCAGTAGTGGTGGTCGCTGAGCACGATCTTCACCGGGCAACCCATGTCGGCATTGCGGCGGAATTCGGCAAAGTCGGTGACCACCATGTTCGTCGCCAGGGGCACGTCACATTCACGCGCCACGGCGGCCATGCCATGGAGGCCCGGGGCCGGGTCTTCGTAGTATTCGAGCACGCCGCGCAACTGCTGCACGATCCGCAGGCTGGTCGCCACCGTCCAGTTGGCGTTGGGGTCGATGCGCAGCGGTGTGCCCGGAAAGGCCTCGGCCAGGGCCAGCATGCCTGCGGCCTCCTGCTCCGGCGGCAGGGCCCCGGCCTTGAGCTTGATGCTCTTGAAACCGTACTGGTCGATCATGCGCCGCGCCTGGGCCACGAGCTGCGCGGGCGTCAGCGCCTCGCCCCAGGCGTCTGGAGCGTAGGGTTTGTCGATGTGCTCGGCGTATTTGTAGAACAGGTAGGCCGAGAACGGCACACTGCCCCGCACCGCGCCGCCCAGCAGATCGACCACCGGGGCCTGGGCGAGCTGGCCCTGCAGGTCGAGCATGGCTACCTCAAACGCGCTGACCACCTTGGCCACGGTCTTGGAGACATGTGTGCCCGGCGCCAGCGACACCTGCTGGCCCAGGAATTCCGAGGCCGCCTGCGCCGCAGGCGTGACCAGGGCCGCCACGCGGCGCTCCATCTCGCCCAGCGCCCAGGGCGACAGCCCGACGAGCGCCGGCGCGGCCTTGGCCAGCGCATCCAGCATGGGTTGGTCGCCATAGCTCTCGTTGATGCCGACCAGGCCCGAGGCGGTCTCGATCTCGATGATGGAGCGCAGCGCCCAGGGCTCGTGGATGCCCGCCGCGTTCAAGAGCGGCGGGTCGCGGAAGGCAATGGGCGTGATGCGGATGTGGCGGATCGCGTGGGAGTTTGTCATGAGTTATGTCGTCTGATGACTTATAACGGATTATCATGGCAGGCATGAACACCGCAGCCACGGGATTACCCGCACCCTCCTTCTCCTCCGCCGCTGCCACGGCCTTGCCCGCGCCCTCACTGCGCGGCCGTGCCGGCCGTGGCGGCGGGCGCAGCCTGGCGAACCTGCTGTTCGAGGAGTTCGACAGCAAGATCCGCCAGGGCCTGCTGCGCGAGGGCGACAAGCTGCCCACCGAATCCGACCTGGTGCGCGACTACGACGTCAGCCGCACCGTGGTGCGTGAAGCCCTGTCCAAGCTGCAGGCCGCGGGCCTGGTGGCAACGCGCCACGGCATAGGCACCTTCGTGTTGCCGGCGCGCGCCGGCGCGGGCCTGACACTGGATGCGCGCGAGCTGAGCGAGTCGGTGGACGTGCTGGCCGTGCTGGAGCTGCGCATCAGCCTGGAGACCGAGGCCGCCGGTCTGGCGGCGCAGCGCCGCAGCGAGGAGCACCTGCAAGTCCTGCGCCAGGCGCTGCAGGCCTTCGAGCACCACGCGACCACCGGTGGCGACACCGTCACGCCAGACCTGGCGTTCCACCTCGGCATTGCCCAGGCCACGGGCAACCGGTATTTCCAGGACATCCTGGCGCACTTCGGCGCCCTGCTGATCCCGCGCACGCGCATTACATCTCTGCAGGCACCCACGCAAGCCCCCGACTACCTGCGCCGCGTAAACCGCGAGCACGAGGAGATCTACAACGCCATCGCACGCCAGGACGCCGATTCGGCCCGCGCGGCCATGCGCATCCACCTGACCAACTCGCGCGAACGGCTGCGGCTGGCGCAGCGCGCCAGCGCGGCCGCCTGAGCAGCCTCCAGGGCGGCGCCCGCTGGAATTCCCTCTTGCAATGCATTGAATATGTTGTACGATGACATATGACAATCGCAGTAAGCAAGCAGGTACACCCAGACCAGACGCGGCAAAGTGGACGGCTGGGTCACTCTCGCCGATGAATTTGCATACACCAAGGAGCAAGCACCCATGAAGAAGATCCTCATCGCCCTCGCGGCCGGCATCGCCCTGTCGGCCGCGGCCGCCTGGCCCGAAAAGAGCGTGAACATCATCGTGCCCTTCCCAGCGGGCGGCTCCACCGACATGATCGCCCGCGCCATGGCGCAGCACATGGGCGAAAAGCTCGGCCAGCCCTTCGTGGTGGACAACCGCCCCGGCGCCACGGGCACCATTGGCACCACCGCGGTCAAGCGCGCCGCGCCCGACGGCTACACGCTGCTGGTGGCCTCGCTGGGGCCGTTCGTGATCGCCCCGCACCTGGTGAAGAACATTGCCTACGACGCGGTCAAGGACTTCGACTACATCACCCTGCCCGTGCAGGCGCCCAATGTGCTCGTGGCCTCCTCGTCGCCTGCCGCGCAGAAGGTGCGCACCGTGGCCGAGGTGGTGGCCGCGCTCAAGGCCAGCCCCGGCAAGGTCAGCTTCGCCAGCTCGGGCAACGGCTCGTCCGACCACCTGTCGGCCGAGCTGTTCTGGCAGCAAAGCGGCACCTCGGGCCTGCATGTTCCGTACAAGGGTGGTGCACCGGCCATCAACGACCTGCTCGGCGGACAGGTGGACTTCTCGTTCCAGAACGTGAATGCCGTGCTGCAGCATATTCGCGCCGGCAAGCTGCACGCGATTGCCGTCACAGGCGACAAGCGCTCGCCCGTGCTGCCTGACGTGCCCACGCTGGCCGAGGCCGGCGTGAAGGGCGCCGAGATCTATTCCTGGCAAGGCATGGCCGCGCCCAAGGGTCTATCGGCCGAGGTGAAGAAAAGGCTGGCCGACGCCGCCATCCAGGCCATCAACGAACCTGGCCTGAAGAAGCGCCTGACCGACCAGGGCCTGGAGATCGTGGCCAACACGCCCGACGAGTTCGCCGCCTTCCAGGCGCGCGAGTACGCACGCTGGAAGACGCTGATCGAAACCCGCAGGATCACGGCGGACTGATTCAGCCCAAGCCCAGCAGGCGCGCCGCCAGCCTCCCACCTCTCACTTCTGTTCGCCCCACCATGACCCAGACACCCACCATCACCGACATCGAAGTCATCCCCGTCGCCGGCCGCGACGGCATGCTGATGAACCTGAGCGGCGCGCACGCGCCCTACTTCACGCGCAACGTGGTGCTCATCCACGACAGCGCCGGCCGCACCGGCGTGGGCGAGGTGCCCGGCGGCGAGGGCATACGCCAGGCGCTGGAGGACAGCCGGCGCGTGCTCGTCGGCCAGCCCATAGGCCGGCACCTGCAGCTGTTGCAGCAGGTACAAAAGGCCCTGGAGGGGCGCGACAGCGGCGAGCGCGGCCAGCAGACCTTCGACCTGCGCATAGCGGTGCATGCGGTCACCGCCATCGAATCGGGCCTGCTGGATTTGCTGGGCCAGCACCTGGGCGTGCCCGTGGCCGCCTTGCTGGGCGAGGGCCAGCAGCGCGAGCGCGTGGAGATGCTGGGCTACCTGTTCTTCGTGGGCCCGTCGCACAAGACCGGCAAGCCCTACATCCAACCCGGCGAGGACCAGAGCGGCAGCGACGACTGGACCCAGGTGCGCCACATGCAGGCCATGACGCCCGAGGCGATCGTGCGCCAGGCCGAGGCCGCGCACGCACGCTACGGCTTCAACGACTTCAAGCTCAAGGGCGGCGTGCTCGCCGGCGAAGAGGAGATCGCGGCCGTCACCGCGCTGGCCAAGCGCTTCCCGCAGGCGCGCGTCACGCTCGACCCCAACGGCGGCTGGCTTTTGCAAGACGCCATCCGCCTGATGCGCGACATGCGCGGCGTGCTGGCCTATGCCGAAGACCCGTGCGGTGCCGAGGGCGGCTTCTCGGGCCGCGAGGTGATGGCCGAGTTCCGCCGCGCCACCGGCCTGCCCACAGCCACCAACATGATCGCCACCGACTGGCGCCAGATGGTGCATGCGCTCGCGCTGCAGTCCGTGGACATTCCGCTGGCCGACCCGCATTTCTGGACCATGGCCGGCTCGGTGCGCGTGGGCCAGACCTGCCGCGACTGGGGCTTGACCTGGGGCTCGCACTCCAACAACCACTTCGACATCTCTCTGGCCATGTTCACCCATGTGGCCGCCGCCGTGCCGGGCAAGGTCACGGCCATAGACACGCACTGGATCTGGCAGGACGGCCAGCACCTCACGCTGGAGCCCCTGCAAATCAAGGGCGGCTTTGTCGAGGTGCCCAAGACACCGGGCCTGGGCGTGACCGTGGATCGCGCAGCCCTCAAGCGCGCCAACGCGCTGTACCAGGAGCACGGCCTGGGTGCGCGCGACGACGCCATCGGCATGCAAAGCCTGATCCCGGGCTGGAAGTTCGACCCCAAGCGGCCCTGCATGGTGCGCTGAACGCCAGGGCAAGAACGCGCCCCAGGCGGGCCACAATGCGGGCCGTGACGCACATCCCTCCCGCGCTGCCCGCATGACCACACCCCTGCCCTGGCTTGGGGCCGACGATCCGTTTCCATCGCCCGGCGAGAGCTGGGGCCCCGATTCACCCGCCCCCGGGCTGCTCGCCGCGGGCGCCAGCCTGGATGTGGCGCGCCTGACCCAGGCCTACAGCCGAGGCATCTTCCCCTGGTTCAGCGCCGGCCAGCCCATCCTGTGGTGGAGCCCGGATCCGCGCATGGTGCTGCCTGTGGCCGACTTTCGCCTGCACCGCTCGCTGCGGCGCACGCTGCTGCGCTTTCGCGCCACGCCGGGCTGCGAGGTGCGTGTCGACAGCAGCTTCGCCCACGTCATCAAGGCCTGTGCGCAGACACCGCGCGGCGGCCAGTCGGGCACCTGGATCGTGCCGCCCATGGTGGCCGCCTACCGCGCGCTGCATGCGGCCGGTTTTGCGCACAGCGTGGAGACCTGGGTCGATGGCCGCCTGGTGGGCGGGCTTTATTGCGTGGCATTGGGGCGGGCGGTGTTTGGCGAATCCATGTTCGCGCACGCCACCGATGCCTCGAAGATCGCGCTAGCGGCGCTGGTCTGCCTGTGCCGGCGGGGCGGGGTGCAGCTCATCGACTGCCAGCAAAACACCGGCCACCTGGCCTCATTGGGAGCGCGCGAGGTGCAGCGCTCGCAGTTTCTGGCCCATGTCGCCCGGGCGCATGTCTTGCCGGCCTGCAGCTGGCGCTTTGAATCCGTATACTGGGACGAACTCCTGCCCCCGACCCCTGCGGCGTGACTCAGCTCAACGACCTTCCGCTACAAAGCCTGCAGTTCTATGCGACTGCGCCCTATCCCTGCAGCTACCTGGCCGGCCGGCAGGCGCGCTCGCAGGTGGCCACGCCCAGCCATCTGATCCAGAACGCCGTGTATTCCGACCTGGTGGCGCGGGGCTTTCGACGCAGCGGCATGTTCACCTACCGGCCGTTTTGCGACGGCTGCCAGGCCTGCACGCCGCTGCGCGTGCTGGTGAACGCCTTTCGCCCGGATCGCAGCCAGCGCCGCGCCTGGAAGCGCCATGCCGAGCTGCAGGCGCGCGTGCTGCGCCTGTGCTACATCCCCGAGCATTACCAGCTGTACCTGCGCTACCAGACCGCGCGCCACGCCGGCGGCGGCATGGATCACGACAGCATCGACCAGTACACGCAGTTTTTGCTGCAAAGCCGGGTCAATTCGCGGCTGGTGGAGTTCCGCGAGCCGGGCACGGGCGGCCAGCCCGGCCCTTTGCGGATGGTGTCCATACTCGACGTGCTGGAGGACGGCATCTCCGCCGTCTACACCTTCTACGACCCCGAGGCCAACGCCAGCTACGGCACCTACAACGTGCTGTGGCAGATACAGCAGGCCCATGCGCTGGGCCTGCCCCATGTCTACCTGGGCTACTGGATAGGGCAAAGCCCGAAGATGAACTACAAGGCGCGCTTCATGCCGCACGAGCTGCTGCTGGGCGGGCAGTGGCAGGCGCCGCCCGCCGGCTGACGGCGATCAGGGCGCTAGGTCGAACACCAGCACCTCGGCGTCGCGGCCCTTGTCCAGCCGCAGCTGCGACTCATCGGCCAGCAACGCCGCATCGCCCGCCTGCAACGGCGTGCCGTTGACCTGCACGGCGCCACGCACCACATGCACATAGGCCTTGCGCGTGGGGTTCAGGGCCAGCGTGGCCGCTTCGCCGCCATCAAACAGGCCTGCATACAGCGAGGCATCGGCATGAATGCGCACCACGCCCTGCCCGCCCGTGGGCGAGGCCACCAGCCGCAGCCGCCCGCGCTTGTCGGCCTGGGGCACGCTGATCTGCTCGTAGCCGGGCGCAATGCCGCGCACATTGGGCTCGATCCAGATCTGCAGGAAATGCGTGACCTGATCCGGCGCGTGGTTGAACTCGCTGTGCTGAACGCCCGAGCCCGCGCTCATGCGCTGCACATCACCCGGCGGTATGCCCTTCACGTTGCCCATGCTGTCCTGGTGCGCCAGCTCGCCCGAGAGTATGTAGCTGATGATCTCCATGTCGCGGTGGCCATGGGTGCCAAAACCCGTGCCGGGGGCGATGCGGTCTTCGTTGATGACGCGCAGATTGCCCCAGCCCATGTGGCGCGGGTCGTAATAGCCGGCAAACGAGAAGCTGTGATGGGAGTTGAGCCAGCCATGATCGGCATGGCCGCGGTCTTGCGATGGGCGGAGGGTCAGCACAGGGGGGCGTCCTTCAAACGATGAGGATTACTGTAGGCCGGCGCGGGCCCTTGCGGGGGCAAGGGGCTTGAAGGCATCATTCAAGCTGATTGAACGATTTACCGCCCACCATGCAAAACACGCGCAATGTGCTCACGCCCGACAACCTCTGCCTGCTGCAAAGCATTGCCGAGACCGGCAGCTTTGCCGCCGCCGCGCGCCAGCTGGGCCTGGTGCCCAGCGCGCTGACCTACCGTGTGCGCCAGATCGAGGACGCGCTGGATGTGCTGCTGTTCGACCGCAGCGCGCGCCAGGCCCGGCCCACCGACGCCGGCCTGGAGCTGCTGCGCGAGGGCCGTCGCCTGCTGGAGGACGTGGACGCCATCGCCAACCGCGTGCGCCGCGTGGCCACGGGCTGGGAGCCGCAGCTGACGCTGTCGGTGGATGGCGTGATCTCGCCCACCACCATGCTGGAACTGGTGGAGGCCTTCTACGCCATGCAGCCGCCCACGCGCCTGAAGTGGCGCGACGGCATCCTGAGCGGCACGGCCGAGGCCTTGACATCCGGCCACGCCGACCTGGCCATAGGCGTAACCGATGGGGCGAGCAACGTGGCCGGCCTGCAGGCCGCGCCGATTGGCGAGCTGCGCTTCATCTTCGTCGTGGCGCCGCACCACCCGCTGGCCCAACTGCCCGAGCCCATCAGCGACAGCCAGCTGCGCGCGCACCGCCTGATCGCCGTGGCCGATTCGGCGCGCCTGGGCAGCGTCAGCATTGGCCTGCTGCCGGGCCAGGACGTGTTCACCGTGGACAACATGCGCGCCAAGATCCAGGCCCAGCTGCGCGGCCTGGGCGCGGGCTTTCTGCCCGAGCCCATGGTGCGCCCCTATGTGCAGGCCGGCCATCTGGTGGTGCGCGCCGTGACGCGCCCCGCGCGCACCATACGCATGTGCTACCAATGGGGCGGCCCGGGTGCCGCGGCGCCGGGGCGGGCGCTGCAGTGGTGGCTGTCGCAGCTGCAAAGCCAGGCCACGCGCCGCGCGCTGCTTGAAAATCACCACCATTTTTGAAGCGCGACGGGTGCGGCGCGTGTAGAGTCAATGCTGTCATCGCATTGCCCCACCATTGCACGAAAGCCCACCATGACGACAGTCCGCCCCCGTTCGAGCAACAAGTTGAAACCCGGTGCCCCGCATGGCCCGGCGCGCCGCTTTGCGGTGATTGGCGCCGGCATGGCCGGCGTGGCCTGTGCGCGCACGCTGGCCCAGGCCGGCCACACCGTCACCGTGTTTGAAAAGGCGCCGCATGTGGGCGGGCGCACCATGGCGCTGGCGTCGCCCTTCGGCAGCTTTGACACCGGCGCGCAATACTTCACGGTGCGCGACGAGCGCTTTCAGCGCGCGCTGGACATCGTGCCCGGGCTGTGCCGGGCCTGGAGCGCCTCCACCATCCGCGTGCTGGACGCCGCGGGCCGCGTGGCCAGCGCCGCACCGCTGCCTACCGAGGCGCATTGGGTGGCC
>JAFEES010000200.1 GCA_018240995.1 Pseudomonadota bacterium
AGGGGCGAGGGCGACCGGTTGCGCCGGCTTTACTCCCTCTCCCTCTGGGAGAGGGCGGGGGTGAGGGCTGGCGTGCTGATCTGAGGCATGTCACTCGTCAGATGGATACGTGTTGCATGTTCGTGCTCAGGCCGGTGCGCCGCCAGGCTGGCGCGCCGGGAACAGCTCCAGCGCCCAGCTCGCCAGGGCCACCAGCGCCACGCACAGGCCGGCCACGCCCAGCATGCCCATCAGGCCGTCGCCGCCCAGCGGCATGCGGTACAGGTACAGCCCGGCGCCATACTTGGGCACGCCCTGCACGCTCATGAACAGCGCCCAGCGGAAGGCCCAGGCGCTGGCCGCCAGGCCCAGGCCCAGCACCAGGCGGTAGCCAGGGGCCGCCAGGCGGTGCTGCCCGCGCGCCAGCGCCACCAGCACGGCGGCGCCGCCCGCGGCCGATGCCACCATGCCAATGCGCCACACCGGGAAGTCCTGCCACAGCCGCGTCGCGGCCTGTACCGAGGGGCTGTGCGCCATCAGGCCCAGCGTCAGCCAGCTCAGCGTGGCCAGGGCCAGGGCTGCGGCCAGCCCCAGGCCCAGGCCGCGCAGCAGCTGCAGCGCGCCGGCATCGGGGCGCAGGCGGGCGGGTAGCAGGCGCTCGATGAGGAACATCACGCCCACGGTGGCCAGCCAGCCGGTCAGCGCCAGGTTCACCGGCAGCCACAGCGTGTTCCACAGCGGGCGCGAGCGCACCACCATGACCTCGGCCCCGGTATAGACGGTGATGGTCAGCGCCGACAGCACCAGCAGCGGCGCCAGCAGGCGCATCCAGCCGATCCGGCCCAGCCACCAGCTGGCGCACATGGCCACGGACAGGCCTATGAAGGCGGGCAGCAGCAGCGCGCCCACCGACATCCACGACCAGGGTGTGAAATGCGCATAGAAATGCCAGAAGCGCGCCGGCTGGTGCAGGTCTGCCAACAGCGATACCGGGGCGGCGATGGCGCTCACGGCCAGCGTGAACACCACCGCCGGCAGCAGACGCCGCAGGGCGCCGCCCGCGGGCGCCCAGGCGCATGCCGCCGTCAACAGCGCCGCGCCGGTGGCCACGCCCACGAGGAAGAAATACTGCACCGCCCAGGGCAGCCAGGCGGCTTCGTACTGCGGGGTCAGGAGCTCGATGATTTGCATGATGGGCGCACCTTTATTCAGTGATCGGAGACCAGGCGCACGCTGGCCTGGCCGTCCACGCCGTTGACGAACTCGTCGGGCAGGCCGATGTAGAACACGCGTGGCTCGGTCTTCATGCCGGGCTTCAGCACCTTGATGTCCTCCTTGTGTTCGCCCATGCGGCGATTGATCTCGCTGCCCTGGTCATTCAGGTCGCCGATCACGCGTGCGCCGCCGACGCAGCTCTCCACGCAGGCCGGCAGCAGGCCGACCTCCAGCCGGTGCTCGCAGAAGGTGCATTTGTCGGCCGTCTGCGTCTCGTGGTTGATGAAGCGCGCGTCGTACGGACAGGCCTGCACGCAGTAGCCGCAGCCGACGCAGCGCTCGTTGTCCACGAGCACGATGCCGTCGCTGCGCTGGAACGTGGCCTGCACCGGGCACACCGGCACGCAGGGCGGCTCCTCGCAGTGATTACACAGGCGCGGCAGGCTGACCATGGCCGGGGCGCTGCCATCGGGCTTGTCGATCTCGTACTGCAGCACCGTGGTGCGGAACTGGCCTATGGGCGCCTGGTTCTCCACCGAGCAGCTTACGGTGCAGGCCTGGCAGCCAATGCACTTGCGCAAGTCCACCAGCATGCCGAAGCGCTTGCCCTGCATGCCGGGGCGGCGCGGCGGCTGGCCGGGCTCGAAGACGGTGGCCGCCTGGCTGGCGCCCGCCAGCCCGAAGCTTGCGGCCAGGCCGGCGATCTCTTGCAGGAAACCGCGCTTGCTGGCCTGTGCCGATTGCGCCGGGGAGGGTTTGGATGATTTTTCTGGCATAAATAAATACCCTTGAATATTTACCGTTTACCTGGATTATTCACCAATGCCGGATATTTACTATTGACGCTTGTCAAATGTTCTAGTAAATAACTGATGGATTAATTCATGACAAAATCTACTGATTATAATTTGCAATCATTAATGCAATATTAAATGTGCTGGGTCATGCCATTGTGCAGCCTGAAGCAAGCACTGGCAAGGCCTGCGGCGCAGCGTCTGGCTGGCGGAGTGCGGTGCCCGATTATTGAAATCGAAGCCATGAAAATCGTCAACTTGCGTGATGTTGGAAATTGTTGCATTGGCTGTGGCATGCGGGAGTTACATTAGCCAATATGCATGATCGACCACCTACGCATGCCGATGCGCCCGCATCGCACCAGCACCATCTGTTTTTCGCGGTGCTGCCCGATGTCGCCGCCGCGCAGGCGGCCACGGCATTGGCGCAGTCGCTGATAGCGCGCCACGAGCTGCAGGCCCCGTTGCGCTCCGAGCGGCTGCATGTGACGCTGATGTCGCTGGGCTGGGAAGCCGAGCCATCGGCCGAGCGGCTGGCCTGGGCGCGCGCCGCGGCGGCGCGGGTGCAGGTGCCGCCCTTCAGGCTGCGCCTGGATCGCGTTCTGAGCTTCGAGCGCACCGGCCGCGCCAAGCGCCCCTGCGTGCTGTGCGGCTCGGGCGATGACCATGGCGGCTTTCATGCCCTGCATGTGGCGCTGCATGCCGCCCTGTGGCCGACCAGCCCCGTGCCTCCCGTGCTGCCGCACATGACGCTGTGCTACAGCCACCAGTCGGCGCCAGCGCAGGTCGTGGCGCCGCTGGAGTGGACCGCGCGCAGCTTCGTGCTGCTGCACAATCGGCGCGGCTCCAGCGGGCCATACGAGTTGCTGGGCGAGTGGCAGCTGGATGCTGAGGCCTCGGGTTGAAACACGGTGCGCCCGGCGCTGGCCACGCTGGGCAATAATCCCCCGGTACAGACTACGGGAAGGCAGGGAACCATGTCCGTCACACGCCTGGCCGCGACCACCGCCGCCGCCCTGATGGCCGCCTTGTATGCGCAGGGCAGCTGGGCCGCCTGCTACATCGTCTATGGCGCCGACAAGCAGATCATCTACCGCTCGCAGATACCGCCGGTGGACATGTCGCGTCCGCTGCATGAAACCGTGCCGCGCATTGCCCCCGGGGGCACGCTGGTGTTCTCGCTGGACTCCTATGGCTGCGAGCTGGAGATCCACAACCTGCCGGGCGCGGCCGCCGCGCGGGCGGGCGCCAACCCGGCCCCCGCGCTGTCTGCGCCGCGCGGCAGGCGCGGCTGAAAAAGCCGTCCTCGCGCCCATAGGGAAAGCGCGGGCCTGAGACAATCGCGGGCATGAGTGAGCCCACAGACAACTTTCCCCCACCCCAAGCGCCCGCCCGCGACCTGCCGCCTGGCTGGTTGGAGGTGACATCGATGGACATGGACGCCCAGGGCGTCGCGCGCCGGCCCGATGGCAAGGTGGTGTTCATCGACGGCGCGCTGCCCACCGAGCTGGTCAGCGCCAACACCCACCGCAAGAAGAACAACTGGGAGCAGGCCAGCCTGAGGGCCATCCACCGCGAATCGAGCCAGCGGGTGCGCCCCGGCTGCCCGCATTTCGGCCTGCACGCGGGTGCCTGCGGCGGCTGCAAGATGCAGCACCTTGACGCCGCCGCCCAGGTGGCCATGAAGCAACGCGTGCTGGAGGACAACCTCTGGCACCTGGGCAAGGTCAAGGCCGAGACCATATTGCGCCCCATCCAGGGCCCGGCCTGGGGCTACCGCTACCGCGCGCGCCTGTCGGTGCGCTACGTGGCCAAGAAGGGCGTGGTGCTGGTCGGCTTTCACGAGCGCAAGAGCCGCTACATCGCCGACATGCAGACCTGCAAGATCTTGCCGCCGCATGTGGATGCCATGCTCATGCCGTTGCGGGCGCTGATTGGCGCCATGCAGGCACGCGACACCTGCCCGCAGATCGAGCTGGCCTGTGGCGACAGCGTGACGGCGCTGGTGCTGCGCCACCTGGAGCCCTTGTGCGACGACGACAAGCAAAAGCTGCGCGACTTTGCCGCCATACATGGCGTGCAATGGTGGCTGCAGCCCAAGGGGCCGGACACCGTGCATTTGCTGGACGCGGGCGGCGAGCCGCTGGCCTACGCGCTGCCGGAGTTCGGCATCCGCATGCCCTTCAAGCCCACCGACTTCACCCAGGTGAACCCGCACATCAACCGCGTGCTGGTCGCGCGCGCGCTGCGCCTGCTGGACGCGCAAAAGCATGAGCGCGTGATCGACTGGTTCTGCGGCCTGGGCAACTTCACACTGCCCATTGCCACCCAGGCGCGCCAGGTGCTGGGCGTGGAGGGCAGCGAGGCGCTGGTGGCGCGATCGCGTGAGAACTACGAGCACAACCAGGCTGCAAGGCAAGTGCATCAAGCGCTGGCAGCTACAGATTTTGTGGCGCGCAACCTGTTCGAGATGGCGCCCGAGACGCTGATTGCTGACGGTCAGGCCGACAAATGGTTGGTCGATCCGCCGCGCGAGGGGGCGTTTGCCCTGTCCAAGGCCCTGGCCGACGTGCATCAGGCGCGCCTGGGCGCCGAGGGCGCCGCGCCGTTGCCCAGCGGGCACGAGGGCTGGCAGCCGCCCGCGCGCATCGTCTATGTGAGCTGCAACCCGGCCACGCTGGCGCGCGACGCCGGCCTGCTGGTGCACCAGGCGGGCTACCGCTGCACGGCGGCGGGGGTGGTGAACATGTTTCCGCACACGGCGCATGTGGAGAGCATGGCGGTGTTCGAGCGGGCGCAGTGATGCAGGGGGCGCGCGCCGCGCCTCAGCCGCGCTTGCGCGCGCCGCGTGGTGGGTCGTGCTCGGCCGCGTCGCCGCCGGGTGCGGGCGTGGGCGCGGGTTTTTTCTCCAGCTGCGTGAGCACCGAGGGCGCGCCCTCCAGCTTGTTCTCGCGCATGTACTGATCCATCTCCTTCCAGCCCGCAAACACCTGGGCCTTGGCGGCCTTGGGGTTCAGGGTGAAGCAATCCTCCAGGCCGCGCAGCGCATGGCGGCACGCACCGCCTATGGCCTTGGCCTCGGCCTCGCGCTGCACCACGCGCGGATCCGGCCCCAGGCCGGGAATCTCGCAGCCGGCCAGCGCAGCCAACGCGGCGGCGGCCAGGGCGAGGCGAAGCAGGCGTAAGGTGAAGCGGCGGTACGGCATGTATTGCTGATATCGGCAATTGCGCCGCCAAGTTGAGGCTGCCATGAAAAATGTCCGCTGTCAAGTCTTTCATGCAGACATGCAACGGGGCAAAAGGTCTTATGGGGTAATAGGTTAGGCTAG
>JAFEES010000201.1 GCA_018240995.1 Pseudomonadota bacterium
CATAGGCTTCGTCGCGTCCACGCTGTATGGCGGCCTGCCGATGCTGGTGCGCAAGCTGCGCCAGGGCTACCCCGACGTGGACATCCAGCTGGTGGAGCTCACCTCCATGCAGCAGTTCGCCGCCCTGAAGTCGGGCCGCATCGACGTGGGCTTCGGCCGCATCCGCAGCAACGACGCCACGGTGGCGCGCACCGTGCTGCGCGAGGAGCGGCTGGTGCTGGCTATCGCGCTGGGCACCCCGCTGGCCGCGCAGGCCGGCCGCGTCGGCCTCAAGGAGCTCAACGGCCAGAGGCTCATCGTCTACCCCAAGGAGCCGCGCCCGAGCTTTGCCGACCATGTACTCAGCCTGCTGCGCGACCAGGGCGTCCAGCCGGCCGAGGTACACGAGGTGCGCGAGATCCAAACCGCCCTGGGCCTGGTCGCCGCCGAATCGGGGCTGTGCCTGATCCCGGCGTCGGCACGCCTGCGCAACGACCTGCGCTACCGCCTGGTGGACGACGCGCGCGCCACCTCGCCCATCATCCTCAGCCACCGCCTCAACGACAACGCCTGGTACATCGAAACCATCAAACAGCTGTTGGCCGAGATGTACGCGGAAAAGCCCCCCTGGCTGGAGGTGGAACACAACGTCTTTCCCGACACCAACGCGCCCGGTGCCGGAACCACAGGGGGCGGGCAACGTCAAAAGATGCGCACTCCGTAGCAAATTGCGCATTGCCGGCTATTTGCCACCCCCACGGGAACTCTGCCTTTAGCACTCACTCAAAGAGAGTGCTAACATGAACCTTATGCAAGAAAGGACTTCTGATATGGCACTCCAGCCTGCATCCGCCGTGACCACCCTCGCCCCCGCGAATCCGTGGGCGCTGGTGCCACCGCTGGGCAATCTGGACGCCTATATCTCCGCCGTCAACCGCCTGCCCCTGCTCACGCTGGAGGAGGAGCAGCTCTATGCACGCCAGCTCAAGGACGACAACAACGTGGAGGCCGCAGGCCGCCTGGTGATGTCGCACCTGCGCCTAGTAGTGTCGATATCGCGCCAGTACCTGGGCTACGGCCTGCCGCATGGCGACCTGATCCAGGAGGGCAACGTGGGCCTGATGAAGGCCGTGCGTCGCTTCGACCCCGACCAGGGCGTGCGCCTGGTGAGCTACGCCATGCACTGGATCAAGGCCGAGATCCACGAATACATCCTGAAGAACTGGCGCATGGTCAAGGTGGCGACCACCAAGGCTCAGCGCAAGCTGTTCTTCAACCTGCGCTCCATGAAGCACGGCTTCAAGGCCGATGCCATTGACGCCGACACACACCGCGAGACCCTGTCAGAGCACGAAATCGACCAGGTCGCCGAGCAGCTCAACGTCAAGCGCGAAGAGGTCATCGAGATGGAGACACGCCTGGCGGGCGGCGACGTGCTGCTGGACCCGGCCCCGTCCGACGATGGCGAACAGGCCTTCGGCCCCATCGCCTACCTGGCCGACGCGGCGCACGAGCCCACGGCCATGATCGAGTCACGTCAGCGCGACATGCTTGCCACCGACGGCATAGCCGCGGCCCTGGACGGCCTGGACGCACGCAGCCGCCGCATCGTCGAGCAGCGCTGGCTGCAGGTGAACGACGATGGCTCGGGCGGCATGACGCTGCACGAGCTGGCCGCCGAATACGGCGTGAGCGCCGAGCGCATCCGCCAGATCGAGGTGGCGGCGATGAAGAAGATGAAGAAGGCGTTGGTCGAGTACGCCTAAGCGGCTCGCACCGCAGCCAGATAATCCAAGCGCGCGGCCCACACAGGCCGCGCGCCTTTTTTATTCCAGGAGAGATTCCCCATGTTGCGCCACTCCCCGGCCCGCCGCGGCCTGCTCGCGCTGGCCCTGGCCACGGCCTGCGGCGCCGCCATGGCCGACCCGAGCGCGGCGCCGGCCACGCCGGGCTGGCCCACCAGGCCCCTGCGCATCATCGTGGGCTTTCCGCCGGGCTCCTCGCCCGACCTGACGGCGCGCACCTTCGCCGAACCGCTGGCCCAGGCCCTGGGACAGCCGGTGATCGTGGACAACAAGGTGGGCGCGGGCGGCAACATTGGCGCCGACGCCGTGGCCAAGGCGCGCGACGGCCACACCATAGGCCTGTTCATCAACGGCAACCTGACGATTGCCAGGCTGCTCAACCCTCAGGTGCCCTACGACCCGGCCAATGACTTGGCGCCGCTGTCGCTGATCGGCGTGTCGCCGCTGGTGCTGGCCGCACCCGTGGGCAAGGCCGACTTGCCCATTGACGCACGCACGTTTTTGCAGGCCGCGCGCCAGGCCGGCGCGCGCTGGAGCTATGGCACGCCCGGCGTGGGCACGGTGGGCCACCTGGGCACGGAGCTGCTCAAGGCGCGCAGCGGCATGGCGCCGGTGCACATCCCCTACCCAGGCTACCCGCAGGTGGCCACCGCCATGCTGGGCGGGCAGCTGCAGCTGGCGCTGCTGCCGCCGGCGCTGGCCCTGGCGCAGGAACGCGCCGGCAAGCTGCGCCTGATAGGCGTGACCTCAGCCGGGCGCAGCGCGCTGGTGCCGGGCGTGCCCAGCCTGTCCGAGGCCGGCGTGCGCGACTTCGAGCTGGAGATCTGGAATGCCTTTGCCGCGCCCGCCACCATGCCGGCGCCGGTGCGTGCGCGCCTGTCAAGCCTGATTGGCGAGATTGCGCGCAGCCCCGAGGTGCGCGCCAAGCTGTTCCAGCAGGGTTGGCAGGCCGTGGGCTCGTCCGCCGAAGGCCTGGCCAACCGCATGCGTACCGACACGGCGATGATGGCCCGCTTGATCCGCGAGCAGCGGATACGGGCGGAATAAGCGCTGTTCAGCGCGCCTCGTCCAGCAGGGCGCGCACGTCGGCGGCCAGGCTTTGCGCGCCGGCGCCGTAGCGCTCGTACACGCGCAGCCGGCCCTTGGTGTCGTAGACATAGCTGCCGGCGGAGTGGTCCATGGTGTAGCTGGTGGGCGTCTGGCCGTCCACGCGCTTGTAGTAGATCTTGAAGTCCTTGGCCACGGCGGCCAGTTGCTCGGGCGTGCCGCGCAGGGCAATGAAGCTGGGGTCGAAGTTGGCCATGTAGGCCTTGAGCATGTCGGGCGTGTCACGCTCGGGATCGACGGTGACGAAGATGCCCTGCAGTTTGTCGCCATCGACGCCCAGCGAGCGTTTCACCTCGGCCAGCTCGGACATGGAGGTGGGGCATACGTCCGGGCATTGGGTGTAGCCAAAGAACACCACCACCACCTTGCCGGCAAAGTCCTTCAGGCTGCGCTCTTTGCCGTACTGGTCGCTCAGCTGCAGATCGCGCGCGTATTCGGCGCCCGTCAGGTCCACGCCCTGGAACTTGGGCCCCTTCGGGGAACAAGCGGAAAAAATGCCCGCAGCGCCCACCCACAGGGCGCCATTAGCTATCTTTTTTAAAGCATCACGTTTCAACATAGGCCATCAGAAGACATAGTGATCCACGAGCAGCGCGGCGAACAGCAGGCTCAGGTGGATCAGGGAGAAGCGAAAGGTCTTGCGCGCCAGCGCGTCGGAATAGTCGCGCCACAGCCAGTAGCCGTACAGGCAAAACCCCGTGCCCAGCAGCACCGCGGCGGCCAGGTAGAGCCAGGAGCTCATGCCGTAGACGAAGGGCATCAGGCAGCCAGCGAACAGCACCAGCGTGTACAGGAACACCTGCAGGCGCGTGTACTCGTTGCCATGCGTGACGGGCAGCATGGGCAGGCCGGACTTGCGGTAGTCCTCCACGCGGTACAGGGCCAGGGCCCAGAAATGTGGCGGTGTCCACAGGAAGATGATCAGGAACAGGATCAGCGCCTCGGCGCCCACGTCGCCGGTCATGGCGGCCCACCCCAGCACCGGCGGCATGGCGCCCGAGGCGCCACCGATGACGATGTTCTGCGGCGTGAGCGGTTTCAGGATGACGGTGTAGACCACCGCATAGCCGACGAAGGTGGCGAAGGTCAGCCACATGGTCAGCGCGTTCACCCACAGGTACAGCAACGCCGAGCCGGCCGCGCACAGCACGGCGGAAAACACCAGCGCCTGCAGGTTGGACAGCTCGCCCTTGGCCGTGGGGCGCCAGGCGGTGCGCTTCATCTTGGCATCGATATGCCGCTCCACCAGGCAGTTGAAGGCCGCGGCGGCGGCGGCCACCAGCCAGATGCCGCAGCTGGCCACGGCCATCAGCAGCCATTGCGCGCCGCTGGGCAGGCCGGGCACGGCCAGCACCATGCCAATGAAGGCGCAGAACACGATCAGCTGCACCACGCGCGGCTTGGTCAACGCGTAGTACTGCGCCAGGCGCGAGGGCAGAGCCCGGTGCCCGCTCATGCCGAAGGGGCCGGCGGGCGCCGGTGCGGGGCCTGGGGCGGGCGCGGTGCTCATGCCGACACCCTCTTCGGCGCCGCCGGCCGCGCCTGGGCGGCAGGCACATCGACGGCGGCGCCGCGGCTGGCCGTGAGCGCCCAGGTCAGCACCACCACCAGGGCCGCCGCGCCACCGGTGTGCAGCACGGCCGCCACCAGGGGCCAGTCCAGCACCACGTTGGACAGGCCGGTGATGAGCTGCAGCGCGCCCAGCCCGGCCAGCCAACGCGCCTGGTCACGCAGCAGCCGCGCGCGCAGCAGGCGCCACACCAGCAGCGCCAGCACCAGCAGCACGCCATAGGCGGCCAGGCGGTGCACGTAGTGGATGGCGGTCAGGGCGGCAAAGCTGATCAGGCTGCCGTCCTGCAGGTGGCCCAGCTCGCGCCAGACCTGGAAGCCGTCGGCAAAGGCCATTGGCGGCCACCAGCTGCCCTGGCACTGCGGGAAGGTGGTGCAGGCCAGCACCGCGTAGTTGGTGCTGACCCAGCCGCCGAGCACGCTTTGCAGCGCCACCAGGGCCGCCGCTCCGCCCAGCAGCCAGCGCAGGCCCGCGGGCACGGCAGCCGGAAGCTGACCCCGTGCGTGCAGCGTCTGGCGCACGGCCTGCATGCACAGCAGGGCCAGCAGCACCAGCCCGCCGATGAGGTGCAGCGTGACGATGGCCGGGAACAGCTTCATGGTCACGGTGAGCGCGCCAAACGCCCCCTGCAGGCAGACCCACAGCAGCGTCGCCGTGGGCAGCCAGGGGCTGAACACGCGCTGCGCCTCGCGCTGGCGCCAGCCGCCCACGGTGAGCACGATGATGAGCACGCCCACGCCGGTGGCCAGGTAGCGGTGGATCATCTCCACCCAGGCCTTGCCATGCGTGACCGGGCCGGTGGGCATG
>JAFEES010000202.1 GCA_018240995.1 Pseudomonadota bacterium
ACCAATCATTTTCCGATAGCGCACCCGCGTACAACACCATGCACTGCCCCAGCCCACCCCGCAGCACCCGCAGGCGGTACCTGGCCGGCCTGATCGCCAGCACGCTGCTGGCGGCACAGGCCCATGCCGCCGACAGCCCCATCGCCTGGACGGCGGCACAGATCGAGGCCGCGGGCGTGCGCACGCAGCGCCTGGCCGCGGGCGCCGCCGGCCCCAACCCCGCCATGGTGCTGCAAGGCCAGGTGGAGCTGCCGCCCCAGGCCACCGAGGTGGTGAGCAGCCCGCTGGCCGGCGTGGTGCAGCAGGTGCTGGTGGCGCCCGGTCAGCGCGTGAAGGCCGGCGAGCTGCTGGCGCGCCTGACCAGCCCCGAGCTACTGGCCTGGCAGCGCGAGCTGCTGCAGGCGCAGTCCCAGGCGCGGCTGGCCGCAGACAAGCTGGCGCGCGACGAGCAGCTGCATGCCGAGGGCATCATCCCCGGCCTGCGCCTGAGCGACAGCCGCGCCGCCAACGAGCAGGCGCAGCTGGCGCTGCAGGAACGCCGCCAGGCGCTGCAGGCCCTGGGCCTGGGCGGCGGAGCGCTGCAGGCCCAGCTGCCGCTGCGCGCCGCCGCCGCCGGCACGGTGCTGGAGGTGACGGCCCTGCCGGGCCAGCGCCTGGAGGCCGGCATGCCGGTGGCCAAGATGGCGCGCAGCGGCCTGCTGGCCATCGCCCTGCAGGCCACGCCGGCGCAGGCCGCCAGCCTGCGCGTGGGCGACAGCCTGGCCATTGCCGGTTGCCAGGCCCCGGCGCGCCTGGCGGCCATCACGCCGCAGGTCAGCAGCGCCAACCAGGCCGTGCAGCTGCGCGCCGACTTCAGCGCCGCCGAGGACTGCCTGCGCCTGCAGCAATTCGTCGAGGCCACGCCGCAGGCCAGGGCCGCGGGGCCGGGCGCCGCCGCCCTGAGCGTGCCGGCCCAGGCCGTGGTGCGCCAGGCGGGCAAGACCTATGTCTTTGTGCGCACCAGCCAGGGCTTTGCGCCCACCGCGGTGGAGCTGGGTGCGCAGGGCGCCGGCGGCTGGGCCGTCAAGAGCGGGCTCAAGCCCGGCGACGAGGTGGCGGTGGCCGGCATGGCCGCGCTCAAGGGCGCCTGGCTGGGCCTGGGCGCGGAGTCCAAGTAAATGCTGCGCCGCCTGATTGCCTTTGCCCTGGCGCAGCGCCTGCTGGTGGGCGTGCTCACGCTGGGCCTGATTGGCGCCGGCTGGCTGGCGCTGCAGGGCCTGCCGATTGATGCCTTCCCCGATGTCTCCACCACCCAGGTGAAGATCATCCTCAAGGCCCCGGGCATGACGCCGGCCGAGGTGGAAACGCGCATCGCCCTGCCCATCGAACAGGAACTGCTGGGCATTCCGCGCCAGGTCATGCTGCGCTCGCAGGCCAAGTACGCGATCGCCGACATCACCCTGGACTTTGCCGACGGCACCGACATCTACTGGGCGCGCCAGCAGGTGACCGAGCGCCTGTCGGGCGTGATGGGCGAGCTGCCGCCCGGCACCAGCGGCGGCCTGGCGCCCATCACCACGCCGCTGGGCGAGATGTTCATGTTCACCGTGGAGGGCGAGGCCAGCCTGGCGGAAAAGCGCCGCCTGCTGGACTATGTGGTGCGCCCGCGCCTGCGCGGCATTGCCGGCGTGGCCGACGTGAACACCCTGGGCGGGTTGGTGGAGAGCTTCGAGGTGGTGCCCGACATGGCGGCCCTGGCGGCGCGCCGCCTGTCGCTGCAGCAGCTGCAAGACGCCCTGGCCGCGAACAACAAGAACGACGGCGCCGGGCGCCTGGTGAGCGGCGAAGAGGCGCTGCTGGTGCGCAGCGACGGCAGCATCACCAGCCTGGACGACGTGCGCGCCATAGCCATCGCGCCGCAGGACGGCCTGGCCGCCGCCGCCCCCGTCCGGGTGGGCGACGTGGCCGAGGTGCGCCTGGGCGCGCTCACGCGCTATGGCAGCGTGACGCAGGATGGAAAAAGCGAGGCCGTGCAGGGCCTGGTGCTGGGCCTGCGCGGCGCCAATGCGCGCCAACTGGTGCAGGACGTGCGCGCGCGCCTGCACGAGATCGAGGCCAGCCTGCCCCAGGGCATCACGCTGCGCCCGTTCTACGACCGCGGCGCGCTGGTGGAGCGCGCCGTGGGCACCGTGAGCAAGGCCCTGGCCGAGGCCATTGCCCTGGTGCTGGTGCTGCTGCTGCTGTTTCTGGGCAACCTGCGCGCGGCCCTGGTGGTGGCCTTGATCCTGCCGCTGTCGGCGCTGGCCACCTTTGTGCTGATGCACCAATGGGGGCTTTCGGCCAACCTGATGTCGCTGGGCGGCCTGGCGATCGCCATTGGCATGCTGGTGGACGCCGCCGTGGTGGTGGTGGAGAACATCGAGGCGCGCCCCGCGCAACCCGGCACGCCGCGCCTGCACCAGCTGTACCGCGCCACCAGCGAGGTGGCCACACCGGTGGGCGCGGGCATCGTCATCATCATGATCGTGTTCCTGCCGCTGCTCACCCTGCAGGGGCTGGAGGGCAAGCTGTTCACCCCGGTGGCGCTGACCATCGTCTTCGCGCTGGGTGCGTCGCTGCTGCTGTCGCTCACCGTGATCCCGGTGCTGGCCTCGCTGCTGCTGCGCCCGGGCCAGCACCACAGTCCCTGGCTGGTGCGCAAGCTGGAGGCGGGCTACGCGCCGCTCTTGGACAAGGCCCTGGCGCACCCGCGCTGGGTGGTTGCCGGCGCGCTGCTGGCGCTGGCCGGTGCGCTGGCGCTGTTCCCCTTCATCGGCAAGTCCTTCATGCCGCAGCTGGACGAGGGCGACATCATCGTGCAGGTGGAAAAGCTGCCCTCGATCAGCCTGGAGCAGTCCGCAGCCACCGACATGCTGCTACAGCAACGCATCCTGTCAGCCGTGCCCGAGGTGGAGCACATCGTCGCGCGCGTGGGCTCGGACGAGCTGGGCCTGGACGCCATGGGCCCCAACGACACCGACAGCTTCCTGGTGCTCAAACCCCGCGCCGACTGGCGCTTCAAGACCAAGGAAGAGCTGATAGACGCCATCCGCCAGGCGGCCGAGGGCATTGCCGGCGTGAACCTGAGCTTTACCCAGCCGATCGAGATGCGCACCTCGGAAATGCTCTCGGGCGTGCGCGGCGACCTGGCGGTGAAGGTGTTCGGCCCGAATCCCGAGGAGCTGTCGCGCCTGGCCACCGAGATCGTGCAGGTGATCCAGGCCCTGCCGGGCAGCGAGGACGTGCTGACCACCAAGAACGACGGCGTGCAATACCTGCGCGTGGCCATAGACCGCCAGGCCGCCGGGCGCCTGGGCCTGAGCGTGGAGCAGGTCCAGGCCAACCTGCGCGCGCTCATCGAGGGCCAGCGCGTGGGCGTGGTCATGCAGGACACGCGCCGCGTGCCGCTGCTGGTGCGCGGCAGCGACGCGCTGCACCTGTCGCCCGAGCTGTTCGCCCAGCTGCGCCTGCCCACGCCGGGCGGCCAGCCCATTGCCCTGGCGCAACTGGCGCGGCTGGAGACCGTCGATGGCCCGGTGAAGGTGGAGCGCGAGCAGTCCTCGCGCATGGCCGTGGTGCGCGCCAACGTGCGCGGGCGCGACCTGGTGGGCTTCGTGGCCGAGGCCCAGGCGGCCGTGGCGCAAAGCATCACACTGCCCACCGGCTACAACCTGGCCTGGGGCGGGCAGTTCGAAAACCAGCAGCGCGCCGCCAAGCGCCTGGCCCTGGTCATCCCGGTGGCGCTGGCGCTGATCATCGGCCTGCTCTTCGTCACCCTGGGCAGCCTGCGCCAGGCGCTGCTGGTGTTTGCCAACATCCCGCTGGCCCTGGTGGGCGGCGTGGCGGCGCTGGCCGTGAGCGGCGAATACCTGTCGGTGCCGGCCTCGGTGGGCTTCATCGCGCTGATGGGCATCGCCGTGCTCAACGGCCTGGTGCTGGTGACCTGCTTCAACCAGCTGGCGGCGCGCGGCCTGGCCGCGACCGAGGTGGTGCGCCAGGGCGCGCTGCGGCGCCTGCGCCCGGTGCTGATGACGGCCAGCATCACCGCGCTGGGCCTGCTGCCGCTGCTGCTGGCCACCGGGCCGGGCTCGGAGATCCAACGCCCGCTGGCCATCGTGGTCATCGGCGGCCTGGCCAGCTCCACCCTGCTGACCCTGGTGCTGCTGCCCCTGCTGTACCGCCGCTTCGGCCAGCCCACACCCAGCCTGCGCGCCGCAAGCGCCCCTGCCCCATGACCGAGCACCTGCCACCCGATTGCCTGCTGACCCTGATCGTGCCCAGCGCACTCGAAGAAGACCTGCTCGACCTGCTGCGCGGCCAGCCACGGCTGGCGCCGGGCTTCACGCTGGTACCCGCCCAGGGCATGGGCGCGCACATCCACCTGGCCACCAGCATGGAACAGGTGCAGGGCCGCGCGCAGCGCGTGCTGGTGCAGCTGGCCCTGGCCCAGGCGCAGGTCGCGCCGCTCATCGAGCTGTTGCGCCAGGCCTTTCCCACGCCCCAGATCGCCTACTGGGCCACGCCGCTGCTGGCCTTTGGACGGCTCGGAGAACTGCCATGAAACGCGCCCTCGCCACGCTTGTCACCATGCTGGCCTGCGCCGGCGCCATGGGCGCATCGGCGCCGGATGCCCCGGCCCTGCCCTTGCTGCCGCCAGAGGCCTTGGTGCAGCAGGTGCTGACCCAGCTGCCACAGGTGCGCGCCGCGAGCGCAGGCATGGCGCTGGCCCAGGCACGCAGCCAGCGCCTGCAGGCCGGGCCCTACGACTGGGTCGCCAAGGCGGGCGTGAACCGGCGCAGCGAGCAGGCCGGCCCGCGCTATCGCGAGGGCGAGATCGGCCTGGAGACGGGCATGCGCTGGCCGGCCAAGGTGGCCGCCGACCGGCAGCTGGGCCAGGTAGAGCAACATCTGGGCATGGTCAGCCACGCCGACGCCTGGCACGAGGCCGCGCGCGGCCTGCTCGCCGACTGGTTCGACGTGCTGCGCGAGCTGCGCGGCGCGCAGCTGCTGGAGGCGCAGGACGCGCTCATGGCGCGCCAGCTCAGGCTCACGCAGCGCCGCGTGGAGACCGGCGACGCCGCACAGCTGGAGCTGCTCGCCGTGAACGCCGAGCGCGCCCGCGTGCAGGCCCAGGCCGGCCGCAGCCGCGCACAGGCCGACTTGCGCCGGCGCACCCTGGCGCAGCGCTATCC
>JAFEES010000203.1 GCA_018240995.1 Pseudomonadota bacterium
GGGTGTCAGTGTGTCAGCGAAAGACCACGGTCTTGTGGCCGTTGAGCAGCACGCGGTGCTCGCTGTGCCATTTCACGGCGCGCGCCAGCACCAGGCTTTCGGTGTCGCGTCCGCGCGCCGTCAGGTCGTCCACGGTGTCGGTGTGATCGGCACGTGTAACGTCTTGTTCGATAATCGGCCCCTCGTCGAGGTCGGCGGTGACGTAGTGCGCCGTGGCGCCGATCAGCTTCACGCCGCGGTCATGCGCCTGGTAGTACGGCTTGGCGCCCTTGAAGCTGGGCAGGAAGCTGTGGTGGATGTTGATGGCGCGGCCGGCCAGTTTTGTGCACAGATCGTCGGACAGCACCTGCATGTAGCGCGCCAGGATCACCAGCTCGGCTCCCTCGGCCTCGATGATTTCGTACTGCCGCGCCTCGGCCTGGGCCTTGGTGGCGGCCGTGACCGGTATGTGGTGGAAGGGAATGTTGTAGCTGGCGGCCAGTTGGTAGAAGTCGCGGTGGTTGCTGATGATGGCGCGCACCTCGATCGGCAGCAGGCCGCTTTTCACGCGGAACAGCAGGTCGTTCAGGCAATGGCCCTCGCGGCTGACCATGAGCACGGTGGGCATGGCGGCGGCCTTGGCGTGCAGGCTCCAGCGCATGGCAAAGGGCTCGGCAAAGCGCGCCAGGCTGACTTTCAGGGCGGCGTGGTCGTGCTGGCCGCAGGCGAACTGCACGCGCATGAAGAACAGGCCGGTGGCGTCGTCGTTGTATTGCGCGGCTTCCTCGATGTTGCCGCCGTGTTCGAGCAAAAAGCCCGAGACGGCGTGCACCAGCCCCAGGCGGTCGGGGCACGATAGTGTCAATATGTAGGCAGGGGTCATGGCGCGAATTGTCGCAGCAGGCCCCGCAGTTATTGGTGGAATGACGATGGACTTGCACACGCCGGGCGCTGGCTCCCGGTTGCGCCCCTGGTGGGGCATGGCGCTCTATCTGGCCCTGGGCGTGGCCTGGGTGGCCGCGGGCGATGCGCTGCTGGCGCATTTCGTCCTGGAGCCTGGGCAGCTGGCGCGCTGGCAGACCCTCAAGGGCTGGCTGTACGTGCTGCTCACCGGGGGATTGGCCTGGTGGCTGCTGGCGCGCGTGCGCGGGGTGGAGGATACGCAGCGCACGCTGGTGCAGGAGCTGTCGAAGATTGCACGCCATGCCCCGGCCGGCATTGCACGCGTGGATCCCGTGGATCTGCGCTTTTTCTGGGCCAATGCACGGCTGTGCGACTGGCTGGGCCTGCCGCTGGCGGAGGTGCGGCATGGCTGCATCAGCGACCTGGTGCCGCCGGGCGACAGATCCTGGGCCGAGCAGCAGCTCAAGCGCCTGCTGGCCGGCGAGATCGAGCATTACCAGTCCGAGCGGCTGTGCCTGGGCGCGGGCGGCGCGCCGCCGCGGCCCGTGCTGTGCACCATCAGCCATGTGCCGGCCAGCGAGGGCGTGCCGGCGCATCTGCTGTGCGTGCTGCAGGACATGGGCGAGATGAGCGCGGCGCGCACGGCGTTGCAGCGCAGCGAAAACATCTTGCGCCTGGCGCTTGACGGCAGCGGCAGCGGCCTGTGGGACTGGGACCTGCTGCGCCGCCGCTCCACCCATTCCGCCGGCCTGGTACGCCTGCTGCGCTACCAGGCAGAGGAGTTGCCACGCGGCATGAACCTGCTGCGCCGCCTGCACCCAGAGGACTACCGGCGCGTGCACCGCGCCGTGCAGCAGGCCATTGCCACCGGCCAGCCGTTCGCCGAGACGGCGCGGCTGCGGCGCTTTGATGACAGCTACTGCTGGTTCCAGGCGCGCGGCATGTGCCACCGCGGCGCCCAGGGCCAGGCCGAGCGCTTTTCCGGCATCCTCACCGATCTCACGGCCAGCCGTGCCGTTGAAGAGCGCCAGCGCCTGGCTGCCACCGTGGTGGACAACACCGTCGAGGGCGTGGTGGTCACCGATGCGCAGCCATGCATCCTGTCCATCAACCCGGCGGTGACGCGCATACTGGGCTACACCGAAGAGGAGGTGCTGGGCCGCAACCCGCGCATCTTCCAGTCAGGCCGGCATGACAAGGGGTTTTACGAGGCCATGTGGAGCGCCGTGCAACGCCAGGGCCACTGGCGCGGCGAGATCTGGAACAAGCGCAAGAACGGCGAGGTCTTCCCCGAGCGCATGTCGCTGTCGGCGGTGCGCGACGGGCAGGGCCAGGTGACGCACTACGTGTGCATGTTCAGCGACGTCTCGCAAGAAAAGGCCCAGCACCAGCGGCTGGAATTTCTCACCCAGCGCGACCCGCTCACCGGCCTGCCCAACCGCAACTGGTTTGCCCAGCAGCTGGACGAGGCCATGAGCCAGGCCCTGGCGGGCGGTGAGAAGCTGGCCCTGCTGCTGCTGAACCTGGATCGCTTCAAGGACGTGAACGACAGCTACGGCCATGCCGTGGGCGACGAGGTGCTGCGCCACATCACGCAGCAGGTGCGCCTGAGCCTGCGCCCCAGCGACCTGGTGGGGCGCATGGCCGGCGACGAGATCGCCGTGCTGGTGCGCCAGCTGCGCACCGCCGATGGCGCCGCCGCCGTGGCGCGGCATTTGATTGCCGCGGCCAGCAAGCCCTGGCGCACGCCGGACGGCATGGAGGTGGTGGCCGGCGTGAGCGTGGGCATAGCCATGTTCCCCGAGCATGCGGCCACGGCCGAGCAGTTGCTGCAGGCCGCGCATTCCGCGGTCTACGGCGCCAAGGCCCATGGGCGCAGCGCGCATTGCTTCTTCGACGAGTCCATGATCCAGGCCGCGCGCGAGCGGCTGGAGATCGAGGCGCGGCTGCGCCAGGCCATGGCCCAGGGGCATTTGCTGCTGCACTACCAGCCGCAGCTCAGCGTGGCCACGGGCCGCATCGTGGGCGCCGAGGCGCTGCTGCGCTGGAACGACCCCGAGGAGGGTCTGATCTCGCCGGCGCGCTTCATCCCCGTGGCCGAGACCTCGGGCGTGATCGGCTCGCTGGGCCGCTGGGTCATGCGCCAGGCCTGCCACCAGGGCCAGGCCTGGCGCGCCGCCGGCCTGCCCGGTATTCGCCTGGCGGTGAATGTCTCGCCGCGCCAGATCCAGCTGGACGACATGGCCGACTGCGCCGCCCAGGCGCTGGCCGCCAGCGGCCTGCCCGCGCAGTGCCTGGAGCTGGAGCTGACCGAGTCCGTGCTGGCCGAGCGGCCCGAGGAAATACGCCAGGTGCTGCGGCGCCTGCAGGGCCTGGGCGTGCGCATCGCGGTGGACGACTTCGGCACCGGCTACTCGTCGCTGGCGCACCTCAAGCGCTTCCCCATCGACGTGCTGAAGATCGACCAGGGCTTCATGCGCGACATACCCGCCAGCGCCGACGACATGGCCATCAGCGCCACCATCATCGCCATGGGCCGCAGCCTGGGCCTGACCGTGCTGGCCGAGGGCGTGGAGACGCCCGAGCAGCTGGCCTTCCTGCGCGAACGCGGCTGCGACCACTACCAGGGCTTTTTGTACAGCCGACCCGTGCCGGCCGAGCAATTCGCGCAGCTGCTGCGGGCGCAGCAGCAACAAGCCGCGGCTGATTCGCAACGCTAGCTTGTAGGAGCGGCTTCAGCCGCGAATGGCCTGATTCGCGGCTGAAACCGCTCCTACGGGAGCCGTCGAAACCGCAATGGCTGTCAGCGCCGCACCGGGGCCATGCTGCCGGGCGGGTGGGCGCGCAGCTCGGCGCAGTGGTCGCGCGGCGCCAGGGCGGGCGTGGCGTGGATGTAGTTTGCTTCTGATCCAGTAGCTGCAAGCGCTTGCCCTGCTTGCGCAATGGCCGCTTTTGTCTTCAAGTCTGGCGGCAGCCAGGTGGGCACGCCCAGGTCACGCCGCACATGGCCCCAGCCGGCCACCAGCAGCACCGTGCGGCCGCTTTGGCGCGCGTCCAGCACGGCCTGGGCCATGCTGGCGTCGCGCGCCAGCTGTATGCGCACCATGGGCATGACGCGGTCGGCGGGCAACAGGCCGCAATGGCCGTCGGCGATGGCCTGGCGCTGCAGTGCCAGCGCGGCCGGCGGCAGGTGCTTGTCCAGGGTCTCGTCCTGCATGGCCGCGCGCATGCGGGCCATGGGCAGGTTGCCGCCACGCACCGGCACGCCCGCGGCCACGGCGGCCATGATCACCGGGCCATAACGCTGCCAGGGCCAGGCGCCCTCGTTCCAGTGCAGGGCGGCATACACCTGGGCGGCGTTGGCGCCGGGCGGCAGGCCATCGGTGCCGGTGCCGGCCTCGGCCATCTCGATCACCAGCGCCGCCAGGCGCCCGCGTTCGGCCAGCCAGCGCACGCTGTCGGCCTCCCAGCGTTGGTGCTCGGGCGCGTCATGCTGCTCGCCCAGCAGCAGGGCGTCGGTTGCCGGCCAGCGCTCCAGCTCGGCATGCCAGGCGCTGTCGGCGGGCGTTGACGGGGGCTGCAAGGCGCAGCCCGGCAGTGCCAGCAGCATCAGGGCCAGCCATGCCGGCGCGCAGGCGCGCGCCCATGGGGCGGGTGCGGAAGGGGTGGAAGTACACATCAAAATGAAACCAAACGTTAACCAAAACACCCAATGGGGAAGTCGCGCTGTCCCGCGTCTACGGGCGTGCCGGTGCTACAGGAAGTGTATGACATAGTGGCGAAACGCTATATATAGTGTTTGTCAAGCCTTTTAGACGAATGCAAGGCTTTGCCTGCGGGTGCACAATCGGGCCCCTGACTGCCGACAATCCCTCCCCCTCCCCCCCCTTCGAACACCCCAGGAGTTTCCTCGCCATGCAACGTGAGATCACCGACCTCGCCCCCAGCCTGCCCAGCCAGCCCATCAGCCTCGATGTGCTGCAAGAAAAATACTTCAAGCAGGGCGAGAGCGACGTCGAGGACCTGTACCGCCGCGTGGCGCGGGCCCTGGCCTCGGTGGAGCGCGAGGACATCCGCGAGCAGCTGCAGGCGCGTTTCCTGGACAACCTGCGCGCCGGCGCGATTGGCGCCGGCCGCATCATGAGCGCCGCCGGCACCGACATCCAGGCCACGCTGATCAACTGCTTCGTGCAGCCCGTGGGCGACTGTATCCAGGGCGTGGACGACGCCGGCTACCCCGGCATCTACGAGGCCCTGCGCGAGGCCGCCGAGACCATGCGCCGTGGCGGCGGCGTGGGCTACGACTTCTCGCGCATCCGCCC
>JAFEES010000204.1 GCA_018240995.1 Pseudomonadota bacterium
GGACTGGTGGCCGAGCGCGGCATGGCACTGATACTCATCTCGCACGACCTGGGCGTGATCGCGCAGAACGTGGCGCGCACCCTGGTCATGTATGGCGGCACGGTGGTCGAGAGCGGCCCCACGCGCGCCGTTTTTGGCGCCATGGCCCACCCCTACACCCAGGGCCTGTTTGCCGCCCGCCCGCGGCTGGGCGCGGCGCGCGTGCCAGGCGAGCGCCTGCCCACCATTGCCGGCAGCGTGCCCGATCTGGCCGACCTGCCCACGGGCTGCCCGTTCGCCGGGCGCTGCCCGCGCACCATCGCCGCCTGCCACGCCGCCCTGCCCCCGGCGGTGGCGCTGGGCGCGGGGCACGAGGCGCGCTGCATCAGACTGGGGGGTGCGCCATGAAAACTATCAAATCAGTAGCTATCAACGATTTATCTGCAGGTGTTACAGGCCAATTGGATGCTGAAACCCCGCTGCTGCGCGTGCAAGACCTGCGGCGCGACTACCCGCTGCCGCGCACCAGGCTGCTAGGCCCGCGCCCCCAGGTACAGGCGCTGCGCGGCGTGAGCCTTGACATCCACGCCGGGCGCAGCCTGGGCGTGGTGGGCGAATCGGGCTCGGGCAAGTCCACCCTGGCGCGGCTGGTGATGGCGCTGGATACGCCCAGCGCCGGCAGCGTGCAGCTGCTGGGCCGCGACCTGCACCGCCTGCCCGCGCGCGATCTGCGCGCCGCGCGGCGCGACCTACAGATGGTGTTCCAGGATCCCTACGGCTCGCTGGATCCGCGCCAGACGGTGCAGACCATAGTCACCGAGCCGCTGCAGGCGCTGGCCAACGCCACAAAGGCCGAGGTGCGCGAACGCGCCGCCGAGGTGCTGGCCCAGGTGGGCCTGCGTACTGGCGACGCACACAAATACGCGCATGAATTCTCCGGCGGCCAGCGCCAGCGCATCGCCATCGCCCGCGCCCTGATCACGCGCCCGCGCCTGATCGTGGCCGACGAGCCGGTGAGCGCGCTCGACGTCTCGGTGCAGGCCCAGGTGCTGAACCTGCTGCAAGACCTTCAGGAGCGCCATGGCATGAGCTACCTGCTCATCAGCCACGACCTGGCGGTGGTGCAGCAGCTGTGCGACCAGGTGCTGGTGCTGCACCAGGGCCGCGTGGTGGAGCGCGGCGCACCCCAGGATCTCTTCAGCCGGCCCGAACACCCCTACACCCAGGCGCTGCTGGCGGCCGTGCCGCGGCTGGACGCGCTGTAGTAAAAAGACCGGCCCGCCATTCAGTCAAGGAGATTGCCCCATGCTCACCCGCCGCACCGCCCTCACCTGCGGCGCCCTGGCCGCCCTGGCCCAGCCGCTGCACACGCTGGCCCAGGGCAAGAAGGACAGCGTCACCCTGGGCCTGGTGCTGGAGCCGCCGGGCCTGGACCCGACGGCCGGCGCCGCCTCGTCGATCGCCGAGGTCACGCTCTACAACATCTACGAGACGCTCACCAAGATCAACGCCGACGGCAGCGTCTCGCCCCTGCTGGCCGAGAGCTGGGAGGTCTCGCCCAACCTCAAGAGCTACACCTTCCGGCTGCGCAAGGGCGTGCAGTTCCACAACGGCGAGCCCTGCAACGCGGCCACCGTCAAATTCGCCTTCGATCGCGCCGGCGGCGACAAGAGCACCAACAAGGACAAGCGCCTGTTCGCCAACCTGAGCACCCAGGTGGTGGACGAGCACACCGTGGTCATCCTGAACAAGGACATAGAGCCCGACCTGCTGTTCCTGCTCGGCCAGGCCACGGCCATCATCGTCGAGCCCAAGAGCGCCGACAGCAACGCCACCAAGCCCGTCGGCACCGGCCCCTACCAGCTGGCCGGCTGGAGCCGCGGCGCCTCGCTCACGTTGGCGGCCTGGCCCGGCTGGCGCCAGGCCGCTCAGGTCAAGCTGCGCCGCGCCACATTCCGCTTCATACCCGACCCGGCGGCCCAGGTGGCCGCGCTGCTGGCGGGCGATGTGGATATGTTTGCGCGCGTCACGCCGCGCGCCATGGCGCCGTTCAAGGCCAACCCGCGCTTCCAGGTCATCGTCAGCGGCTCGCGCGCCAAGACCATCCTGGCCATCAACAACGCGAGGAAGCCCTTGAACGATGTGCGCGTGCGCCGGGCGATTGCCGCCGCCATAGACCGCAAGGCGGTGATCCAGGGCGCGGCCGACGGACTGGGCGTGGCCATCGGCAGCCACTATGTGCCGGGCGCCTTCGGCTATGTGGACACCACGGCCATCAACCCCTACGACCCCGACAAGGCCAGGCGCCTGCTGGCCGAGGCCGGCGTGAAGACGCCCCTGGAGCTGACCATGACCCTGCCGCCCACGCCCTACGCGCGCCAGGGCGGCGAGGTGATCGCAGCGCAGCTGGCCAAGGTGGGCATCGTGCTCAAGCTGCAGAACGTGGAATGGGCGCAGTGGCTCTCGGGCACCTATGGCAGCAAGAACTACGACCTGACGCTGATCTCGCATGTCGAGCCCTTCGACCTGGGCAACTTCGCCAAGCCCGACTATTACTGGGGCTACCACTCGGCACAGTTCGACCAGCTCTACGAAAAGATCAAGCACGCCACCCGCCCCGCCGACCGCGCGCGCCTGCTGGGCGAGGCCCAGCGCCTGCTGGCCGAGGACGCGGTGCATGTCTTTTTGTACCAGCCGCAATGGGTCACCGTGGCCAACAAGCACCTGCGCGGGCTATGGAAGGATATGCCGATCTTCGTCAACGACCTGTCGGCGCTGTCGTGGTCATGAGCGCGCTGCACGATCTGTCCGCCGCCGCGCTGCTGGCCGGTTACCGCGGCCATGACTTCTCGCCCGTCGAGGTGCTGCAGGATCTGCTGGCGCATATCGAGCGCTGGGAGCCGCAGCTGCACGCCACCTGGCTGCTGCGCCCCGAGGCCGCCCTGGATCAGGCGCGCGCCAGCCAGGCACGCTGGCTGCGCGGCGCCCCTTGTGGGCCGCTGGACGGCGTGCCCGTGACCATCAAGGACAACATCGCCACCCAGGGCGACCCCACGCCGCTGGGCACGGCCGCCCTGCCCCTGCTGCCCGCGGCGGCCGATGCACCGCCCGCGGCGCGTCTGCGCGAGGCCGGCGCCGTGCTGGTGACCAAGACCACCATGCCGGACTACGGCATGCTGTCCTCGGGCCTGTCGTCGTTCCACGCGCTGGCGCGCAACCCCTGGGACCTGACGAAGGGCCCGGGCGGATCGAGCGCCGGCGCGGGCGCGGCCGCCGCCGCGGGCTACGGCCCGCTGCATGTGGGCACCGACATAGGCGGCTCCATCCGCCTGCCCGCCAGCTGGTGCGGCGTCTTTGGCCTGAAGCCCAGCCTGGGACGCGTGCCCATAGACCCGCCCTACACCGGCCGCGCCGCCGGCCCCATGACGCGCACGGTGCAGGACGCGGCGCTGATGATGCAGGTGCTGAGCCGCCCCGACGCGCGCGACAGCATGAGCCTGCCGGCGAAGGACATCGCCTGGCAGCGGCTGGACAGCGGCCTTGGGCGCCTGCGCGGCCTGCGCCTGGGCCTGCTTCTCGATGCCGGTTGCGGCCTGGCGGTCGATCCACAGGTGCGCGCCGCCGTCGAGTCCGCCACCCGCCTGTTCGAGCAAGCCGGCGCCATCGTCGAGCCCATGCGCCCGTTTTTCACGCGCCAAATGCTCGACGGCATGGATCATTTCTGGCGCATGCGCTCGCTGATGGACCTGCGCACGCTCACGCCCGCGCAGTTGGACAAGGTGCTGCCCTTCATCCGCCACTGGGCCGAGAGTGCCGCCGGCCTGGACGGGGCGCAGGTGTTCGCGGCCAGCCAGCAGTTCCACGCCACGCGCCTGGCCACGGTGCGCGCCTGTGCGCCGTTCGACTACGTGCTCTCGCCCGTGGCGCCCATCACCGCCTTCGCCGCCGAGCTGCCCGCGCCCACCAACGACCCGCTGCGCCCGCTGGAGCACATCGCCTTCACCGTGCCGTTCAACATGTCGGAGCAGCCGGCAGCGTCCATCAACTGTGGCTACACCACCGCCGGGCTGCCGATCGGACTGCAGATCGCGGGGCCGCGCTTTGACGACCTGGGCGTGCTGCAGATCGCCCACGCCTTAGAGCAGCTGCGCGGGCCGCAGCGGCCCTGGCCCGCACCACCCGCCTCAGGAATAGAAAAAAGCCTGTAACGCTTACCCACAAAGCGTTAGAAGCTACGTTTAAGTGAGCATCAACGCTGCGCCGTGGCCAATCGCAAGGCCAGGCCCAGGAACACCAGCCCGGCCACGCGGTTGAGCAGCCGCTGCGCGCGCGCCGAGCGTTGCAAGATGGCGCCGAACGCGCCCGAGAAGCAGGCGATCGCGCCAAACACCAGCAGCGTGGCCAACATGAAGACCAGGCCCAGCAGCATGATCTGCCGCGCCATGGCGCCCTGCGCCGGGTCGGCAAACTGCGGCAAAAAGGCCAGGAAGAACACCAGCACCTTGGGGTTGGTGAGGTTCATCACCACACCGCGCCCCACCATGCGCGCCGCGCCAGGGCTGACGGCTGGCGAAGCCGGCGGGTTCGTCGCGCCATGGGTGGCTGCCTCCTGCTGCACCTCCTGCACCTCGGCACGCGCACGCAAGGCGCCCCAGGCCAGCCAGGCCAGGTAGGCCGCGCCACAGAACTTGAGCACCGTGAACGCCACGCTGGAGGCCGCGAACACCGCCGCCAGCCCCAGCGCCACCGCCGTGGTATGCCCCACCAGCCCCAGGCACAGGCCCAGCACCACGCACATGCCGGCGCGCCAGCCGCGCTGGGCCGATTGCAGCAGCACGAAGATGTTGTCGGGGCCCGGGGTGAGGGCCAGCAGCACGGATACGCCAAAGAAGGCAAGCAGGGTATCGAGGGAAGGCATGGCCGCCATTGTGCGCCGGCGGCTGAGCCGCCTGGTCCATACGGGTCACAATCACCCCATCCGCCCGTTTTCATATTGCTTTTGCCCATGGATTTTTTTCTTGTGCTGGCCCTGGGTGCCACCGGCGCCTATGTGCTCAACCACCAGCAGCAGCGCCGGCGCATCGCCCTGCTGGCGCAGCACCTGCACCCCTACCAGATCGAACGGCTCATGGAGCAGCTGACCCAG
>JAFEES010000205.1 GCA_018240995.1 Pseudomonadota bacterium
TGATCCACCTGGGCAAGAACACCACCAGCCGCATCGTCTCCAAGGGCATCAGCGCCGGCCACGCGCAAAACAGCTACCGCGGCCTAGTGCGCGTGAACCCCGGCGCTGCGGGCGCGCGCAACCACACGCAGTGCGACTCGCTGCTCATCGGCCCGCATTGCGGCGCCCACACCTTCCCCTATGTGGACACGGCGCGCAGCGACGCCGTGGTGGAGCACGAGGCCACGACCACGCGCATCAGCGAGGAGCGGCTGTTTTACTGCGAGCAGCGCGGCATCGACGCGCAGGACGCCACGGCCCTGATCGTCGGCGGCTTCTGCCAGGCCGTGCTGGAGGAGCTGCCCATGGAATTCGCCCTGGAGGCCAAGGCCCTGCTGGCCGTGTCGCTGGAAGGCGCGGTAGGCTAATACACAGATAAAACAGGCTATAGCGCTTATATATAAAACGCATACAGCTATCAAAATAATAGGAACCCACATGACCCACACCCCACCCCTGCTGCAAGTGCGCGACCTGCGCGTGAACATTGGCGAGCGCACCGTGCTGCACTCCGTGTCGCTGGAGGTGCAACCCGGCCAGCTGGTCGTGCTGATGGGCGCCAACGGCAGCGGCAAGAGCACACTGGGCATGGCCCTGGCCGGGCACCCGCACTATGCCGTGCAGGGCGGCCAGGCGCTGCTGGCGGGGCAGGACTTGCTGCAGCTGCCGGCGCATGAGCGCGCGCGCGCCGGGCTGTTCGTCTCCTTCCAGTCGCCGCCCGACGTGCCGGGCGTGAAGAACAACCTGTTCATCCGCACCGCACTGAACGCCCAGCACGAGGCACGCGGCCAGGAGCCGCTGGACGCGTTTGACTTCCTGTCCAGCGCCAAGAAGGCCGCCAAGGAGCTGGGCCTGCCCGAGGCCATGCTCGGCCGTCCGGTGAACGAGGGCTTTTCCGGCGGCGAGAGGAAGCGCAACGAGCTGCTGCAGCTGTCGCTCTTGAAGCCGCGCCTGGCGCTGCTCGACGAGATCGACTCCGGCATGGACGTGGACGGCGTGCGCGCCGTCGTTGCCCTGGTGCAAAAGCTGCGCGCCGCGGGCACGGCCTTCATCGTCGTCTCGCATTACCTGCAGATGATCGAGTCCCTTGAGCCCGACGCCGTGCTGCGCCTGCACCAGGGCTGCATTGCCGAGACCGGCGACCTGGAGCTGGCGCGCCACATCGCGCGCACCGGCTTTGCGCGTGCGCCGCAGAAGGCGGAGGCATGATGGACAGCGCCAGAGCCGACATCCTGGCCGCACGCTCGCACCTGCAGCAGCAGGGCTGGATCGCGCGGCACAGCGAAGCCTTCCACCACCTGCCGCCGCCGGCGCTGGCCCAATGGCTGGGCGCGCAAGGCGAGGGCGGCTGTGAGACTCCGGCCCTGAGCGGCGCGGGCTGGACGCTGCACCCCCTGGGCAGCCACGGCGCCAGCGGCATACAGGCGCGCTGGCTCGATGCCCAGACCCCCGCCGAGCGCGGCGAGCTGTTCGCCGGCCTGCCTCGGCCGGGCGATGACGAGGCCGCGCCCTTTGCCTGGGCGCACCGCGCGCTGTGCCGCCTGGGACTGCGCCTGCGCATCAGCGCCACGCCGGGCAAGGAGCGCGAACCGGTGTGGCTGGAGCTGCGCCACCAGCCGCGCGCCCAGGCCGAGGCGCCGCTTTTGGTGCTGGAGGTAGACCCTGGCGTGCAATGCGTGCTCATCGAAAGCCACGAGCGCGAGGCCGGCGGCTGCCAGCACCAGGTGGCGCAGAACCTGCACGCGCACATCCACCTGGGTGCGGGCGCGCGGCTGCAGCACCTGCGCATCGCCACGCCGCCCGCTGGTGACAGCGTGGCGCACCACCTGCACGTCAACGTGGCCGCCGGCGCGCAATACGCGCAGGCTCTGGTGGCCACGTCGGCCGGCTACCACCTGCAGCGCAACCTGGTGCAGCTGCAGGGCAAGGGCGCGCAGGCGCACGGCGCGGCGCTGCTGCTGGCGGGCGCGCACAAGATTGACCACCAGACCTACACCCGCATGCAGGCCGCGCACAGCGCCAGCACGGTGGAGACGCTGACGCTGGCCCAGGGCCGGGCGCATGCGGTGACGAATGCGCATACCTACATCGCCCCCGGCGCCGACGAGGCCAGCGTGCGCCAGCGCCTGACGGGCGTGCCGCTTTCGGGCCACCCGCGCCTGATCCTGCGCCCGCACCTGGAAATACTGCACGACAACGTGCAGGCCGCGCACGGCGCCACCTGGGGCGCGCTGCCCGAGGACGCGCTGTTCTACGCCCGCCAGCGCGGCCTGGACGAGGCCGCCGCGCGCGCCCTGATCATCGAAGGCATGGCGCGCGCGCTGCTGGAGCGCTGCCTGGGGCAGGACGACGATGGCGTTCTGTCCCAGTGGCTGCAAGGTGGCTGGCTGACGCGCGCCATAGCGGCGCAGCTGCAAGCCGGGCAGGAGGTACAGCATGACTGAAACCGTCTTCACTCCCCTCTCCCCTGGCGGGCGAGGGGCAGGGGAAGAGGAGGGGCGAATCGTGGGCGCCACGCCTGCATCCCCCTCTCCCCAGCCCACTCCCGCGAGGGGAGAGGGGGCCAATACCAGCACCCCACTCACTCCCCTCTCCCCTGGCGGGAGAGGGGTTGGGGGAGAGGGGGCCGTGTTCGACTTGCCCACCTTGCGCGCGCAATTTCCCATCCTCGCCCAGTCCATCCACGGCCACCCCCTGGCCTACCTGGACAACGCCGCCACCACGCAAACCCCGCTGGCCGTGCAGCAGGCCATGCAGCAGTTTGAACAGCGCGACCGCGCCAACATTCACCGTGGCGTGCACACCTTGAGCCAGCGCGCCACCGACGCCTTCGAGGCCGCGCGTGCCACGCTCAAAGCCTTCGTCGGCGCCGGCCCGGCGCATGAGCTGGTCTTTACCAGCGGCACCACCGAGGCGCTGAACCTGGTCGCCCAGGGCCTGTGGGCCGCCGGGCCGGGCAAGGCGTGGCTGAAACCCGGCGACGAGATCATCGTCAGCGGCCTGGAGCACCACGCCAACATCGTGCCCTGGCAGCAGGCGGCGCGCATGAGCGGCGCCACTCTCACCGTGCTGCGGCCCGATGGCGAGGGCGGCATCCATACCCAGGATCTGCAGCGCCTGCTGGGCGCGCGCACCAAGGTGTTTGCCGTGACGGCCGGCGCCAATGCCACCGGCGAGCGCCCGCCATATGAGGAGATGCTGGCCCTGGCACGCCAGGCCGGCGCGCTGACGGTGCTGGACGCCGCCCAGGCCGTGGGCCACGCCATGCCCGCGCTGTCGGCACTGGACTGTGACTTCATGGCCTTCTCGGGCCACAAGATGTATGGCCCCATGGGCACGGGCGCCTTGGTAGGAAAGCGCGAAGCGCTACAACTTTTATACCCGCTGCGCCTGGGTGGCGACATGGTGGACTGGGTCAGCTACGAGGACGCCGGCTACACCCAGCTGCCCGCGCGCCTGGAGGGCGGCACGCCCAACGTGACCGGCGCCGTGGGCCTGGCGGCGGCGGCGCAGTTCATAGCCGGCGTGGGGCGCGCGGCCATCGATCAGCACCTGCATGCCCTGCGCGCCCAGGCGCTGGCGGGTTTGCAGGCGATAGACGGCATCACCGTGCTGGCGCCGCACGCCACGCAGGCATCGCTGGTGTCATTCGTCGCGCGCGACGTACATCCGCACGACATCGGGACGCTGCTCGACGAGCGCGGCATTGCCGTGCGCACCGGCAACCACTGCGCCCAGCCGCTCCTGGACCACCTGGGCCTGGGGCCGACCACGCGCGCCTCGTTCGCGCTCTACAACACCAGCGAGGAAGTCGATCGCTTCATCGCCGCCGTGGCCCATGCCATCAAGGTTTTTCAATGAGCAGTGCAGAAAACGATCTCTACCAGGAAGTGGTGCTGGAGCACAAACGCGCCCCGCGCAACTTCGGCCAGCTGGCCGCGCCCACGCACCAGGCACGCGGCACCAACCCCTCGTGCGGCGACCGCGTCGAGGTGCAGCTGCGGCTGGACGGCGACAAGGTGGCCGACATCCGCTTTTCCGGCCAGGGCTGCGCCATCTGCATGGCCTCCACCTCGATGATGACCGAGGCCGTCAAGGGCCGCGACGTGGAACTGGCCAAGACCTTGCAGCAGCATTTCCGCGCCGTGCTCACGGGCGAGGAAGACCCCGAGGACGCGCCCCTGGGCAAGCTGGTCAGCCTGGCCGGCGTGCGCCAGTACCCCAGCCGCATCAAATGCGCGCTGCTGGGCTGGCACGCGCTGATGCACGCCATTGCCGACAACGACGGCCAGGCCGTCAGCACCGAGCAGGAGGGCCAGTCATGATGAACCGCCGCCACCGCGAGGACGTGCTGGTGCGCCGCAACGTCACCGTGGAGACGATTCCCACCGGCTACCCGGTAGAGTTGGAGGCCGGCCAGCTGGCGCAGATCACCCAGGCCCTGGGCTCGTCGTTCACGCTGCTGGTCGAGGGCCAGCTGATGCGCCTGAAGGGCCAGGACGCCGACGCCATCGGCAAGCAGCCGCCCGAGACCATCGCCGTGCCCGATGATCTGCCCATAGACGAGCTGGAGCCGCTGGTCTGGGAGACGCTGCGCACCTGCTACGACCCCGAGATCCCGGTGAACATCGTCGACCTGGGCCTGGTCTACCGGCTGGACTTCGAGCCCTCGGACGAGGCCGACAAGCTGCGCGTGGTCATAGACATGACGCTCACCGCCCCCGGCTGTGGCATGGGCGAATCCATCGCCAACGAGGTCTGCGACAAGGTGCTGGCCCTGCCGCGCGTCAGCGACATCACCGTGAACCTGGTGTTCGACCCGCCCTGGGATCGAGCCATGATGAGCGAAGAGGCGCAGCTGGCGCTGGGGTTGTAGCCCCCAATACAGTTCAGTGAGGGACGTTGCAGGAGCGGCTTCAGCCGCGAACAGCGCCATTCGCGGCCGAAGCCGCTCCTACGTAAAGAAAGCATCAGTCGCTATCTGAATATTGCTCCGGCCCGGTGAAGTATTAACCGTTCGCCCTGAGCTTGTCGAAGGGCT
>JAFEES010000206.1 GCA_018240995.1 Pseudomonadota bacterium
GGGCCTGGCCAAAGCGCACATGCACCGTGGGCTTGCCGCGGCGCAGCACGTCGTTGTCCATGCAGGGCATGTCGTCATGCACCAGCGAATAGGCATGGATCAGCTCCACGGCGCAGGCGGCGCGCAGGGCCGCCTCGCGCAGCCCGTCCACGGCCGCGCAGGCGGCCAGCACCAGCAGCGGGCGCAGGCGCTTGCCGCCGTCGAGCACGGCGTAGCGCATGGCCTGGCCCAGGCCTGCGGGCGCATCGGCCCGCACCCAGCGCGACAGGCCCGCTTCGACCTGCGCGAGCTGCTCGTGCATCCAGCAGGAAAAATCAAACCGGGCGGTGGCGGGCATCAATCCTGCGTCCATGGCTGCAGCGCCCCCTCGTCCAGCACCTTGATCTGATCCTGCACCGCCTCCAGCCGGGCGCGGCAGAAGTTCAGCAGCGCGGCGCCACGCTGGTAGCCGGCCAGCATCTGCTCCAGGGGCAACTGGCCGCCTTCGATGCGGGCCACGAGCTGCTCAAGCTCCTCCAGCGCAGCCTCGTAGCTGGCGGGATCGGACTGTGGGGCGGTGGCGGTGGCGGCCTTGGGCATGGGTGGTGTGGCGCCTGGCGCGCGAGTAAAAACCCGTAATTTTAGGCGCTACGCCAAAATCGGGCCGGCAAGGGCTGTCGCATGCCGCACACCACGACTGCGCAATACCAGTACGCTGGCTGCGGAAATAACCCCACCGCCTATAATCCCATTCCCTTCGTCACGAACCGGCTTTTGGAGTTTTCCTCTGGGCCGGTTTCGTTTTTCTTGTCCGTGCGCACGCGCACCCTCCCTGTGGGGAGTCTTTAGGTCAGGACGCCCATGTCTGATTTAAGTCTTCAACTGCAGCAGGCCGCAAGCCAACTTCCGGTTTCCAGCTACTTCGACGAGGCGCTGCTCAAGCGCGAGCGCGAGCTCTTGTTCCAGCAGGGGCCGCGCTACGTCGGCCATGCGCACGCCGTTCCAGAGGCCGGCGACTACTACGTGTTGCCCCAGGAAAAGGGCGGACGCGCGCTGGTGCGCAAGCCGGGCGGCGGCATCGAGCTGCTCTCCAACTGCTGCCGCCACCGCCAGGCCCTCATGCTGCAAGGGCGCGGCAACCTGAACACCGAGGGAGCGGGCCACGCCGGCGGCAACATCGTCTGCCCCATCCACCGCTGGACTTATTCCTGCAGCGGCGAGCTGCTGGGCGCACCCCATTTCAGCGAAGACCCCGGCCTGCACCTGCCCAGCTACGGCCTGCGCGAATGGAACGGCCTGCTGTTCGAGGATAACGGCCGCGATATCGCCGCGGATCTGGCGGGCATGGGCGTGGCGCCGGAGCTGTCGTTCGACGGCTACGTGCTCGACAAGGTGGAAATGCACGAGTGCAACTACAACTGGAAGACCTTCATCGAGGTCTACCTGGAGGACTACCACGTCGGCCCCTTCCACCCCGGCCTGGGCAACTTCGTCACCTGCGACGACCTGCAGTGGCAGTTTGGCAAGGAATTTTCGGTGCAGACCGTGGGCGTGGCGCCCTCGTTCGGCAAGCCGGGCTCGGCCGTGTACAAGAAGTGGCACGAGGTGCTGCTCGCCTACCAGGGCGGCAAGCGCCCCGAGCGCGGCGCCATCTGGCTCACCTACTACCCGCACATCATGGTCGAGTGGTACCCGCATGTGCTTACCGTGTCCACGCTGTATCCGCTGGCCGCGGACAAGACCATGAACATGGTGGAGTTCTACTACCCCGAGGAGATCGCCGCCTTCGAGCGCGAGTTCGTCGAGGCGCAGCAGGCCGCCTACATGGAGACCGCCATCGAGGACGACGAGATCGGCGAGCGCATGGACGCCGGCCGGCGCGCGTTGATGACGCGCGGCGACAACCAGGTCGGCCCCTACCAAAGCCCCATGGAAGATGGCATGCAGCATTTCCACGAGTGGTACCGCGCCAAGCTGGGTGATGCCGTGCCGCGCGGCTGACACACCGTCAGCAAAGCAAGGTTTTTAAGCTACCAACACAATAGCTGCCAGCGCTTGACAGGCAAGCGCCAGCAGCTATTTTTCTTTCTGACTCAAAACTCCCCATGCAAGCCCTCTGGATGGTGTTGGCCGCATTCCTGTTCGCGTCCATGGGGGTCTGCGTGAAGATTGCCTCGGCGCATTTCAACTCGGCCGAGCTGGTGTTCTACCGCGGCCTGATCAGCATGGCCGTGCTGTGGCTGCTGGCCAGGCGCCAGGGCGTGTCCCTGGGCACGCGCTACCCCGGCATGCATGCCTGGCGCAGCCTGATCGGCGTGACCTCGCTGGGTTGCTGGTTCTATGCCATTGCCCAGCTGCCGCTGCCCACGGCCATGACCTTCAACTACATGAGCAGCGTCTGGATTGCCGCCTTCCTGATTGGCGGCACCCTGCTCACCTGGCGCCCCAGCGCCGGCCAGCCGCGCCCGCCGCTGCAGGTGCCGCTGGTGCTGTGCGTGCTGGTGGGCTTTGGCGGCATCCTGATGATGATGCGCCCCAGCCTGGACGGCAGCCAGGGCTTTGCCGGCATCGTGGGCATGATCTCGGGCATGGCCGCGGCGCTGGCCTTCATGCAGGTGGTGGCGCTGTCGCGCCTGGGCGAGCCCGAGGCGCGCACGGTGTTCTATTTCGCGCTCGGCTGCGCGCTGGCCGGCGGCGCGGCGCTGCCCATCACCGGCACCTCCGCCTGGCCCGGCTGGCCGGCGCTGTGGCTGCTGCCGCTGGGCCTGCTGGCCGCCGGCGGCCAGCTGTGCATGACGCTGGCCTACGCCCGCGCCAAGTCCGCGCGCGGCACGCTGTTGGTGGCCAACCTGCAGTACACCGGGCTGATCTTTGCCGCCGCCTATGGCATCACGGTGTTTGGCGACGAGCTGCCGCTGATCGCCTGGGCCGGCATGGCCCTGATAGTCACCAGCGGCATCGCCGCCACCGTGCTGCGCGCGCGCACCGCACCAGACACGCCGGGCGAGTAGCGCCACAATGGCTGCCTGATCGTTCATGCCGCACATGACCATGCCCTTCACCACCCTCATCTCCGCCCCCCAATTGCAGACCCTGATGCGCAGCGGCCAGCCATTGATGGTGTTCGACTGCAGCTTCGACCTGGGCGACCCGGCCCTGGGCGCGCGCCAATACCGCGAGTTGCATATCCGCGGCGCGCTGCACGCCGACCTGGACAAGCACCTGAGCGCCCCGCATGGCGCGCGCGGTGCATATGGCAGCGTGGTCACCTCGGCGGCCGACCAGCCCGCATCCGGCGGGCGCCACCCGCTGCCCAGCCGCGAGCGCTTTGCCACCTGGCTGTCGCACATAGGTTTTGGCAACCACATGCAGGCCGTGGTCTATGACCGCAACGGCGCCAACTACTGCGGGCGCCTGTGGTGGATGCTGAAATGGGCCGGCCACGAGCCGGCGGCCGTGCTCGATGGCGGCCTGCAGGCCTGGCAGGCCGCGGGCGGCGAGCTGGCCAGCGGCGAGGAAGCCTCGCATTTTTCCTGCAACTTCGCCCTGGGCGCGCCACGCGCCCGCCTGGTCAGCGTGCAGGAGGTGCTGGGCTGCCTGGGCGACGACTGCCAGACCGTGCTGGACGCGCGCGGTGCGCCACGCTACCGCGGCGAGGTGGAGCCGCTGGACCCGGTGGCGGGCCATATCCCGGGCGCGCTGAACCGCCCCTTCGGCCAGAACCTCGCGGCCGATGGCTGCTTCAAGAGTGCCGCGCAGCTGCGCAGCGAATTTGCAGACCTGCTGGGCAACCGCCCCGCCGCCAGCGTGGTGCACCAATGCGGCAGCGGCGTCAGCGCCATACCCAACCTGCTGGCCATGGAGGTCGCCGGCCTGGGGCCCACGGCCCTGTTTGCCGGCAGCTGGAGCGAGTGGTGCAGCGACCCCGGCCGGCCGGTGGAGCGCGGCTGAACACGAGCCCCTCTCCCCGGCCCTCCCCTACAAGGGGCTTGTGCATGCACACATTTTCTTCCTCCCCTCTCCCCTCGCGGGAAAGGGGCCGGGGGAGAAACACCTGATTAGGCACATGCCTCAGGAGGTGCCGTCATGCCCGCGCAGGCGGGCATCCAGTCTCGGCACGGGGTTCTGGATCCCCGCCTTCGCGGGGATGACGATGCGGGGATCAGTGCGTCTGAGGAATGTCGCCAATCAGGAAGAAAAAACCGCAAAGTACTGTGGATATTGCGTGACACGCTATAAAAAGATGTGCACATACACAAGCCCGCAAGGGGGGCGTGAAAATCCGCCAGTGGTTTTGCGGCGCGGACGATCACACGTTCGTGATCGAGATCGCGCGCGTGTTCAGGCAGGCCTCCAGCGCCTCGGGCCCGCCTTCCGATCCATAGCCCGAGTCCTTCAGGCCGCCAAACGGCAGCTCGGCCGAGGGCGTGGCCGGCTGGTTGATCCATAGCATGCCCACCTCCACGCGCTGGCTCAGCAGATGGGCATTCTTCAGCGAGCCGGTGAAAGCATAGCCCGCCAGGCCATAGGGCAGGCGGTTGGATTCGGCGATGGCGTCCTCCAGCCGCGTGAAGCCGCGCACCGAGGCCACGGGGCCGAAGGGCTCTTCGTTGAAGATACGCGCCGTCTGCGGCACGTTGTCCAGCACCGTGGGGGCGAAGAAGTTGCCGACCTCGCCGATGCGCTCGCCGCCCGTGCACAAGGTGGCGCCCTGCTTCACGGCGTCGCCGAGAAAGTCAGCCATGGCAGCGACGCGGCGCGGATTCGCCAGCGGGCCCATGGTCGTGCCATCAAGCAGGCCGTCGCCCACCTTCAGGCCTTGCGCGTGGCGCGTGAGCGCGGCCACGAAGTCGGCGCGCACGTCCTCGTGCACCAAAAAGCGCGTGGGCGCGATGCACACCTGGCCGGCGTTGCGGAACTTGGCGCCGCCCGAGGCGCGCACGGCCAGCTCGATGTCGGCGTCCTCGCAGACGATGACCGGGGCGTGGCCACCCAGCTCCATGGTCACGCGCTTCATGTGCTGGCCGGCCAGGCCGGCGAGCATCTTGCCCACGGGCGTGGAGCCGGTGAAGGTGACCTTGCGCACGATGGGGTG
>JAFEES010000207.1 GCA_018240995.1 Pseudomonadota bacterium
AGAAGGTGCCTGCCTCGCCCGATACGCGTGGTGCCTCGCCCGGCAGGGTGAAGAACGGGGGGGCTGATTCGACCTGGATGGTGGCGCCTATGCTGTCGCCGCCCACGCTCACCGGGGTGATGCCGGCAAACAGCCGCACGCTGCCCACGCGCGTGGGGTCGATGTAGGACAGCGGCGGGTTCATGTGGTTGCCGCAGGCCGATATCAAGTCCATGCCATCGACCTGTATGCGCAGGCGGTCGTCGCCCAGGCCATGCACGTTGGGCAGGCTGGACACGCCGCCCGCGCCCGACAGGCTCACGCCGGGCAGGTTACGCAGGAGGCCGGCGGTGTCGCTGCTGGCGGCGCGGCCGGCCTGGAGCGTGGCCTTAGGCGCCTCGCTCGCGCCCACGGGAGCATCGCCGGTGGGCTCGGCCGTGACGGTGATGGTCTGCAGGGCAGCTTCCTGCTGTGCGGCAACCGCCAGGGGCAATGCCGCCAGCAGGGCGGCTAGAGGCAGCAGGGCGCAGCCGTGCGTGCGGCCGCCGCCGCGAAGAATGCGGGTCTTGGAAATCATGTTCGAAAAAATGGTGCGGAAAATGCGGGCGCGCAGGCCCGGGCACAGCCGCGCCCCGGCGGGGCTGGCTACATCACGACAAAAGCGGTGCGGCTTAGGCCAGGGGCGGCCCCTGGGCCGGCGGGCGCAGGCGCGTGGGCTCGCGTGGCGGCGCGCTGTCGTGGGTACCGGGCGTTGCGCCTTGGGGCCCGGGCGGTACCGCAGCCGTGCCGGTGTGGCTGGCGATGAAGCTGGCGCTGGCGGCACTGCAGACCGGGCAATGCTGCATGCCGCCCATGGGCTGGTCGTTGCCCTGCGGGCCGTCGCCCTGCCCATGCAGGGTGCAGACGTCGGCACTGAGCAGCGCCTGGGTGGCCATGTCGGCCCAGTGGCGCGCGCTGGACTGCACCATCCACAGCTGCGCCAGCAGGGCGAGCATGGCGAGTACCATGCCCGGCCGGCGGAATGTGGAGAGAATGCTGCGCTGCGTCACGGCGCGCATTGTGTCCCAGCCGCACCCCCGAGTTTTGCTGTGGATCAATTGTGGTAACAAGCCTTGACACCGGGCGCATACGCGCCATCACCATCGACCTGGACGACACGCTGTGGCCCGTGTGGCCGGCCATCACGCGCGCCGAGGTCGCGCTGGCGCAGTGGCTTGCGCAGCACGCGCCGGCCACGGCGGCGCTGTATGCGGACGCCCCGGCGCTGCGCGCCATCCGCGTGCGCATGCACGAGCTGCGCCCCGACCTGCGGCTGGACCTGAGCGCGCTGCGGCGCGAGTCGATACGCCTGGCGCTGACCCAGGCCGGCGACGATCCGGCGCTGGCCGAGCCGGCCTTCGACTTCTTCTTCGCCGAGCGCCAGCGCGTAGACCTGTTCGACGACGCGCTGCAGACGCTGGAATTCCTGGCCGCGCGCTACCCCGTGGTGGCCCTGTCCAACGGCAATGCCGACGTGCACCACATCGGCATAGGCCGCTACTTCAAGGACAGCCTGAGCGCCACGCGCCTGGGGGTTGCCAAGCCCGATGCGCGCATCTTCCATGCCGCGGCGCAGGCCGCGGGCGTGACCAGCGATGCGGTGCTGCATGTGGGCGACGATGCGCTGCTCGACGCCCAGGGCGCTCTGGATGCGGGCATGCAGGCTGCCTGGCTGAACCCTGCACAGGCCGCCTGGCCGCATGCCGCCCCGCCCCATGCCATCGTCACCAGCCTGAGCGAGCTGTGCCGGCTGCTGGGCTGACGTATCTGGCGCCTCAGGCAGGGGTGTCCAGGAAGTCGCGGATGGCGCGCAGCGTCTCCTCCGGCGCCTCGGTCATCTGGTTGTGACCCACGGGCAGCCGCGCCACCTGCACCGCCCGGCCGGCGGCGCGCGCGGCAGCGATCAGGCCCTGCGCTGCCTTCGGGGGAGTCATCTGGTCTTGCGTGCCCAGCGCGAACAGCACCGGGCACTGGATGGCGGCAATGGCCTGCTCGCCGTTGGCATAGCCGTCGCAGGCCAGGAAGCCGCGGTGCATCAGGTTCACCCGCGGGTTGCTGCGCAGCACGCGCCGGCCCAGGGCCAGACCCGCGCCGTAGGTCCACAGGCCGGCGCCGCCGGGGGGCGCCAGGGTGCTGCGCGAGAACAGGTTGACCATCTTCAGCGCCTTTTCGGGCTCGTTCAGCGCGGCCTCTATGAGCGCTGGCGAGACCTTCATGGGAAAGGCCGTGCCCACCAGCACCAGCTGGCTCACGCGTGCGCCCAGGCGGGCCGCTGCCTCCAGCGCGATCAGCGAACCCCAGCTGTGGCCCACCAGCGCGGCCCGCTGAATACCCAGGGTGTCGAGCAGGGCGGCGATGAAGCCGGCCGCCTGCTCCACGCTGGCGGGTGCCTCGCCGCCGCTGCGGCAGTGGCCGGGAAGATCCACGGCCAGCACGTTCCAGCCGTGGTGCGCCAGGTGGCGGCTTTGCAGCGCCCAGACGCTGTGGTCGCACAGCACGCCGTGGATGAAGACCACCGTGGGCTGTGTGGCGTCGAACGCCTTGCCGCCGGTGTAGCAGTAGGTCTGCGCGCCATTGACTTGGGCGTACATCAGGCGCCTGCCTTTTCCGCAGCCTTTAGCGCGCGCTTGAGGTCGTCGATCAGATCTTCGGCGTCCTCCAGGCCGATGGACAGGCGAATCGTGCCCTGGCCAATGCCGGCGGCGGCCAGGGCCTGGTCGTCCAGGCGGTGGTGCGTGGTGCTGGCGGGGTGTATCACCAGCGAGCGGCAGTCGCCCACGTTGGCCAGGTGACTGAAGAGCCTGAGCGACTCTATGAGGGCCTTGCCCTGGGCGCGGCTGCCCTTGATGTCGAAACTGAACACCGACCCGGCGCCGCGCGGCAGCAGCTTTTGCGCCAAGGCATGGCTGGGATGGCTGTCCAGCAGCGGATGGCCCACGCGCGCCACGAACGGGTGGCTGGCCAAAAATTGCACCAGCTTCTCGGTATTGCGCATGTGGCGTTCCATGCGCAGCGGCAGGGTCTCAATGCCCTGCAGGATCAGCCAGGCGGTGTGCGGGCTCATGCAGGCGCCGAAGTCACGCAGGCCCTCGCGGCGCGCGCGCAGCAGGAAGGCGCCCACCGTGCTCTCCTCGGTAAACACCATGCCGTGAAAGCCGTCGTAGGGCTGGGTGAACTCCGGGAATCGGCCGGACTTTTCCCAGTCGAAGCTGCCGCCATCGACCAGCACGCCGCCAATCACCGTGCCATGGCCCGAGAGGAACTTGGTGGCCGAGTGATACACCAGGTCGGCGCCATGTTCCAGCGGTTTGATGAGCCAGGGCGAGGTGAGGGTGGAATCGACCAGCAGTGGCACGCCCGCCTCGTGCGCGACCTGCGCCACGGCGGGAATGTCCAGCACCTCCAGGCCGGGGTTGCCCACGGTCTCGCCAAACAGCAGCCGGGTGTTGGGCCGCACGGCCGCACGCCAGCCCAGCAGGTCGTCGGGGCGCACGAAGCTGGTTTCTATGCCGAAGCGGCGCAGGGTGTAGTTCAGCAGGTTCTGCGAGCCGCCGTACAGCGCCGTGCTGGCCACGATATGCCCGCCTGCGCCCATCAGCGTGGCGATGGCCAGATGCAGCGCCGCCTGGCCGCTGGCGGTGGCAATCGCTCCCACGCCGCCCTCCAGTGCCGCCACGCGCTGCTCCAGCACGGCGTTCGTGGGGTTGCTGATGCGGCTGTAGACATGGCCGGGGCGCTCCATATTGAATAGCGCGGCGGCATGGTCGCTGGATTCGAAGACGAACGACGTGGTGAGGTGTATGGGCACGGCGCGTGCGCCGGTGGCGGGGTCGGGCTGCGCGCCCGCGTGCAGTGCCAGCGTGTCGAAGCCAGGGTCGGAATAACCGGGCATTCATGTCTCCCAAGTAGTGAGTCAGCGTGAGTCAGCCCGCGATTGTGGGCTATATTCGTTTGCAGCATTCCTGCACGCGGCGCGCGCAGCACCATCCGGAGTCAGTCCCCATGAAAGTCAGCGACATCCTGCGCCTCAAAGGCAACACCCTGTACACCGTACACCCCGACGAGCCCCTGTCACGCGCCGTGGAGACCATGGCCGAGAAGGACATAGGCTCGCTGGTGGTCATGGAGCATGGCGACCTGGTGGGCATGCTCACCTTCCGCGAGGTGATACAGCGCCTGGTGAAGAATGGCGGCGGCGTGGGCACCACCCTGGTGCGCAGCAGCATGGACGATGCGCCGGTGACCTGCACCCTGGAGACCGACATGGACGAGGTGCGCCGCATGATGCTGGGCTGCCACGCGCGCTACATGCCGGTGATGGACAAGCGCATGCTGATGGGCGTGGTCAGCTTCTATGACGTGGCCAAGGCCGTGGTGGACAGCCAGAATTTCGAGAACAAGCTGCTCAAGGCCTATATCCGTGACTGGCCGCAGGAGGAAACGCCGCCGGCAAACTGAGTTTCAAGATTAAAAATGGCTGCCAGCACTTTATAAATAAGCGCTTGCAGCTATTTTTTTGATAGTTATAGCTGGCTCTGGGATAATCGCCGCCCTATGAGCGGCAACACCCTAGGCACCCTTTTTTGCGTCACCAACTTCGGTGAATCCCACGGCCCGGCCATCGGCTGCGTGATTGACGGCTGCCCGCCGGGCATGGAGCTGTGCGAGGCCGACATCCAGCAGGATCTGGATCGCCGCCGCCCCGGCACCAGCCGCCATGTGACGCAGAGGAACGAACCCGATGCCGTGGAGATCCTCTCTGGCGTGTATGAGGGCAAGACCACCGGCACGCCGATCGCGCTCTTGATCCGCAACCAGGATCAGCGCAGCAAGGACTACGGCAACATTGCCCAGAGCTTTCGACCGGGCCACGCCGACTACACCTACTGGCACAAGTACGGCCTGCGCGATCCACGCGGCGGCGGGCGCTCCTCGGCGCGCATGCTACCCAGTAGCAGCATGACGCCATGTTCGCGCACGATCTCACGGCTCATGATCTTGTGTACATGGGTCTGTAGCGCCGTCACCTCGCGCGACAGTTCCTCGAGAC
>JAFEES010000208.1 GCA_018240995.1 Pseudomonadota bacterium
TGTTGATGTAGCGCGCATCGGTCACGCCCAGGTGGCCGTTGTTCTGCGTGAAGGCGTCGATGATGGCGTAGAGCTTGCGCTCCTTCTCGGCCTGGTACTTCCAGTACGAGTCCATCGTCATGCGGAAGGGGTCCTCGAACTTGTCCCAGTCGTGGATCTTGATGCCCTCGTACTCCACCTGCGGATACGCGTCCTTGACGGACTGGTAGGTGGGCGTCCAGGCCAGGTCGCGCGTCATCAGGTTGTAGCGCTCTTTCAGGCCGAGTTTCTTGCTGACTTTCATGTCCATGATGGATGTCTCCTGTCGTCGGGTGGGACGTTGGGTTTACTGGTGCCAGGCGAGGGTGAACTCGTCGTCGGTTTCGTCGATGTTGCCGCTCAGGGTGATGAGGTGGATCTGCATTTCCTGCAGGTCGAAGTCGCGCCCGATCTCCTGCTCGATGGAGCTTTTGCGGATCACCATGCGGTGGGGCACGTCGATCTTCACCATGGCGGGCTGATCGCTCACGATGGCGCCGGGGTTGTCGGCCAGGATGGCGCTGACGATGGCGCGCGACTCTTCGTTTTTCTGGAAGGCGATGAATACGTTGGACATGCCTTGTCTCCTTATGTGGGGTTGCGTGGGCACTCAGGCGCTGATGGTCAAACCGGCCTTGTGCATGCGCGCATCGACGGCGGCGACTGCACGCGCGAGCGCCGCTGCGCCGTCCGCGCCCAGGGCCAGCTCGGCCACAGGGGCCAGGGCTTCCTGCACGCGGGTGCGCCAGTGGGCGTACCAGCCGCTGAGCAGCTCCTTGTTGTCCGCACTCTCGGCGGCGGCGGTCTTGATGACGGCATCGACCCATTTGGCCGCATCCTGGCCCCACTCGGCCTGGAAGCGCGTGAGCATGGACACGGTGGGGCCGGCCTTGTCCGAAATGGCCTGATCGACCTCCTTGTAGGCCAGGCCGAACAGGATGCCGTCCAGCGCCACGTTCTGCGCCACGTAGAGCTCGAACCAGTCCTTGAGCACCCAGCTGTCTTCCACCAGGCGGCGCAGGCCCTGCCAGGCCGGGGCCTCCAGCCAGGCCTGCTTGCCCGCCTCCAGCTCGCCCTGGTTGCCGAGCAGCAGGCCCAGGCGGGTCAGGTACTGGGCAATGCCCAGCTGATCCATGCCCGCGTACAAACAGGGCTGGGTGATGGCCGTGCCGTAGCCATAGGCGCACTGGTAGGCGCCGTTCATGTTCGCGCCCCAGGCCACATGGCGCAGCGGCACGTAGAAGTCCAGCGCGGTGCGCCGGGCCGCGTCGTCGAAGCGATCGGCCAGGCCGCGCTCCTCGACAAAGGCGAAGTCCGCCTCGGCCACCTCCTGCATGCGGGCGCGCGCCTGGGTGTAGGTGCCGTAGTAGAACTGGCGCGGATCCTTGAGCGCATACCAGTCCTGCATGACCAGGCGGGTGCGGCCGGGGTCGAACAGCTCATGCTCCGGATCCCAGGTCGGGCGGTAATGGAAGTTGTGCGTGGGCTGCACGTCCATCGTGCCTTCGATGTAGCGCGACGCGGGCTTGTCCGCGCCCAGGCGCTCGGCGATGTGGTTGTAGGTCTGGCGCAGCGGCGTGATGCTGACGGTGCGCAGGTCGATTTGCATGGGGTCGTCTCCTGGGTGGTGTTATGAAAAGGTGAAAGACAGCCCGTCAGGGCTCGTGGCGGAAATGCCGCTCGCGCGCCGTGCGCAGGCTCCAGTCCCACTCGTGCGCGGCGCTGCCCTGCTCCTGCTCGGGCAGCGGGCCCTGCGTGGGCTGCACGCCCTGGGTGGCGCAGAAGTCGTCGAACTCGGCGCGTGGCAGCACCATTTCGACGAACAGGCCGGGTTCGCCGACGGCGAACTCGAACTCGACCATGCCGCTGGCGTGCTCCTGCACGATGCGGATGTAGCGGCGCTGTACGTCCCAGCGCTCCTCGGGGGTGGCTTGCGTGCTCATGCCAGGGGTATTGCACGGGCCGTGCCAGGTAGCGGTGCGAACACCGAAAAATCTCGATAATTTCGGGTAAATACCTAAGAATGTCGTCCCCAACACCCACCGCACCCGACCCCGAGCCGATGCTCTCTGGGGAATGCTGCACCGCACTATGCGCATTTGATGCAGGCCTTGAGCGCCGGATTCACCATTTGGTGAACCCAGGACACCCCGTATTGCACTCCGGCATGGGTTCTCGATAATTTACCCATGCCACCGCCACTCACCATGCCCTCCGACGCCGATTTGCGGCGGCACATCCAGTTCTCCACGGCCGATGGCCGCATCTGGCTGGCGGGGCAGCGCATGGTGCTGATGCATGTGGGCTCGCTGGGCCTGCTGCGGCGCGAGCTCATGCACACCCTGGGGTCCCAGGCGGCACGCCGCCTGATGATGCGCGTGGGCTATGCCTCGGGCGAGCGCGACGCGGCGCTGGCGCGCCAGCTGCGCCCCAACGCCGACGCCTTTGCCATGTTCAGCGTGGGGCCGCAGCTGCACATGCTCGAAGGCGTGGTGCAGGTCACACCCGCACAGCTGGAGATCAATCTGGCCAGCGGCCACTTCTATGGCGTGTACGACTGGCAGCATTCCTGGGAGGTGGAGACGCATCTGCGCGACTTCGGCCTGCAGAGCGAGCCCGTGTGCTGGACGCTGCTGGGCTATGCCTCGGGCTATACCAGCGGTTTCATGGGCCGGCCCGTGCTGTTCAAGGAGGTGGCCTGCTGTGGCTGCGGCGCGGCGCATTGCCGCATCGAGGGCCGCGTGCTCGATGCCTGGCCCGACGCCGCCGACCTGGCGCACGACTACGCCCCCGACGCCAGCGATGCCCTGCCCGCCCCCGCCAACGCCCCCCGCCTTGCGCCCAGCCTGCCCGCCTGGCCCGCGTCCATGGCGGCGGAAGACCGGCCCGAGCCGCCAGCCGATGCGCTCGGCCCGCTGATCGGCCGCTCGGCCGGCTTCACGGCCGCCACGGCGCTCTTGCGCAAGGCCGCTGCCACGCAGGTGACCGTGCTGCTCACCGGCGAGACCGGCGTCGGCAAGGAGCGCTTTGCACGCGCGCTGCACGCACTCAGCGCACGCTCGGCCAAGCCCTTCGTGGCCGTCAACTGCGCGGCGCTGCCGGGGGAGCTGGTGGAGTCCGAGCTCTTTGGCACCGAAAAGGGCGCCTACACCGGCGCTGACGCGGCACGCGCCGGGCGCTTCGAGCGCGCGCACGGTGGCACGCTGTTCCTCGACGAGCTGGGCGAGCTGCCGCTGCCCGCGCAAGCCAAGCTGCTGCGCGTGCTGCAGGACGGGCAGATCGAGCGCCTGGGCGCCGCCCAGCCGCGCCAGGTGGACGTGCGCCTGGTATGCGCCACCCATGTGGACCTGATGGAGGCGGTGCGCGCCGGGCGCTTTCGCCAGGACCTGTACTACCGCATTCACGTCTACCCGATCCGCATACCGCCGCTGCGCGAGCGGCCGGACGACATCGAGCCCTTCGCCCAGCACCTGCTGCAGCGCTTTGCACTGCAGCACGACAAGCATGTCAGCGGCTTTTCAGACCGCGCGCTGCACGCGCTGCGCAGCTACGCCTGGCCGGGCAATGTGCGCGAGCTGGAGAATCTGGTGGAGCGCAGCGTGATCCTGGCCGACGCGGGCCAGCCCGTGGATGTGGCGCACCTGTTCCCCGACGGCGCCAACGCCCCGCCCGCTGCGCCCGCACACCAGCTGCAGCCCAGCGGCCGCCTGGGCCAGGCGCAGGCCCCGGCCTGCCACGCACAGCTGCTGGCCCAGCTGCTGGCGCAGCCGCTGGATCTGCCGGCGCTGGAGACGCAGTTGATCGAGGAGGCGGTGGCGCGCCACCAGGGCAACCTGTCCGCCGCCGCGCGCCTGCTGGGCCTGACGCGCCCGCAGCTCAGTTACCGCTTGAACAAAATCAGGGAGTCCTGATGGCCAAACGCGCCCTCCTGCAAGTACTGGACGAAGACGCCCAGCCCACCACACGCACGCTCATCGAGCATGCCTACGAGCGGCTGCGCGACGACATCGTGGGCGGCGCGCTGCTGCCCGGCGAGAAGCTGCGCGTGGAGCACCTCAAGGACCGCTACGGCGTCGGCGCGGGCACGCTGCGCGAGGCCATCACGCGCCTGGCGAGCGACGCGCTGGTGGTGACCGAAGGGCAGCGCGGCTTTCGCGTCGCGCCCATCGCGCTGGAAGACCTGGAGGACGTGACTAACCTGCGCGTGCAGATCGAGACCGAGGCGCTGCGCCGCTCCATCCGCACGGGCAACGGCGCCTGGCGCGCCGCGCTGGAGCAGGCCTACGCCGCGCTGTCGGCCGAGGAGCCGATCGCCCCCGGGCGGCGCGAGGCCTGGGAGCAGCTCAACACGCGCTTTCACGAGGCGCTGCTGGGCGGCTGCGCCTCGCCCTGGACGCTGCGCGTGCTGCGCCTGCTCTCGCGCCACACCGAGCGCTACCGCAGCTTTGCCATGGCCCTGCCCGGCTGCATGCGCGACGTGCACGCCGAACACCAGGCCATCTACGAATACGCCCTGAGCGGCCAGGACGCGCGCGCCGCGCTGGCGCTGGAGGCGCATATCCGCACCACGCCCGACCTGCTCATGCAGGCCCTGCGCGAGGGCCGCGCCGCGCTGCCGGGCAGCGCCGCTGCGCTGGCGGCGTGAGCGCCCTGCCTACCCCTCCCGCCCGCGCCAGCGCTGCGTGCGGCGCGCCAGCCACGCGCCCAGCAGCTGGTACAGCAGCGTCGCCACACAGGACAGCAGCGCGATCAGCACCGCCATGGCCGCAGCGGCGGCGGTGTCGCCGGCCTCGTCCAGGTTGAGGATGGCGACCGCGCCCAGGCGCGTCTCGGGCGCGTAGAGGAAGACCACCGCCGACACCGTGGTCATCGCGGCGACGAAGTAGTAGCGCGAGACTTCGAGCAGCGCAGGCAGGCACATGGGCAGGGTCACGCGCCACAGCGTCACGTAGAACGGCAGCTTCAGCGAGGCGCCCACGGCCTCGAACTCGCCGTCTATGGACTTGAGCGCCGTCACCAGCGTCATGTGG
>JAFEES010000209.1 GCA_018240995.1 Pseudomonadota bacterium
GACCAAAAATCCATCGGTTTTATTTGTTCCATCAAGCGTCCAACACTGCACTAGCTTTGATGGCTCATGCTGGCTGCTGCCACGGGTTGAGCAGCAGCACACCGGTGCCATCGAAGCCAGCCACATCGCGGGTGACGACCGTCAGGCCGTGGTGCAGCGCCGTCGCCGCAATGATGAGGTCGGGCTGGGGAAACTTGCGCCCGGCCTTGCGCCCGGTTTCCACCAGCAGGCGCCACTTGAACATCACGTCTTCGCTGACCGGCAACACCCGGCTCTCGAACATGGGCCGCAGTTGCTGCTGGAGCCAGTCGTGCAGGGCGGCGCGCTTGTGAACCTCGGCGACCAGCTCGATGCCAAAACGGATTTCGGCGAACGTGACGGCGCTGACGAACAGGCTTTCGAGCGGCTGCGCGCTCACGAAGTCCACCACCCTGGCCTCCGGGCGCGGGCGGCGCAGCTCGGAAAGGATGTTGGTGTCGAGCAGGTAGCCCTTCACAGCGCTACATCCCGCACCGGTGCGTGGGTGGGCGGCGCGGTGGCCAGGTCGATTTCCGGGTAGGGCGCGGCCTGCAATACCTCCACCAGCGCGCGGCCCGTTTGCAGCCCCTGCAGGCGCCGGAACTCCTCGGCCGCGATGACCACGACCTCATCGCGCCCGTGCACCGTCACATGCTGCGGCCCTTCGCTGCGCACGCGCCGCACCAGCTCGCTGAAGCGGGCCTTGGCGTCCTGCAGCAGCCAGTGGCCCGGAGGCGAGGCTGCGCGGCCGGAATTGGCAGGGGTTTGTGCAGTTCTAGTCATTCTGACCAGAATACCATCCGACCCCATAGGGTGCAAGCGAATCCCGCGTTCTGTTGAGACCACGCAAGTTCGCAAAAAATGGCAGCATTTCGGCCACTCCCCACATCCAGCAAGCGCCAGAAGCTATCAAAACAAAAGCAAACACCCCACGCAAGCCTTGCGGCCCGCGCGGGGTGTTCGGTTGATGGTGCCGTCGCCAGCGTCTACAGCACCTCGAACACCCCGGCCGCGCCCATGCCGCCGCCTATGCACATGGTCACGCACACCTTCTTGGCGCCACGGCGCTTGCCTTCGATGAGGGCATGGCCCGTCAGGCGCTGGCCGCTGACGCCGTAGGGGTGGCCCAGGGCAATGGCGCCGCCGTTGACGTTGAGCCTGTCGGCCGGTATGCCCAGCTTGTCGCGGCAGTAGATCACCTGCACGGCGAAGGCTTCATTGAGCTCCCACAGGTCGATGTCCGATACGGAAAGGCCGAGCTTTTTCAGCACCTTGGGCACGGCGAACACCGGGCCAATGCCCATCTCGTCGGGCTCGCAGCCGGCAACGGCAAAGCCCAGGAAGCGGCCCAGCGGCTGCAACTGATTGCGCGCGGCAAAGTCTTCGCTGACGACGACGCAGGCGCCGGCACCGTCGCTGAACTGGCTGGCGTTGCCGGCGCTGATCAAGCCACCCGGCAGCGCGCTTTTCAGGCCGCTGATGGCCGCAACCGTCGTGCCTTCGCGCGTGCCTTCGTCCTTGGCGACGGTGACCTTCTTGGTCGTCAGGCCCATCACCTTGTCGGCCACGCCCATGGTGACCTCGATGGGCGCGATCTCGGCGTCGAACAGGCCGGCGGCCTGGGCGGCGCAGGCCTTTTGCTGGCTGGCGGCGCCGTATTCGTCCATGGCCTCGCGGCCAAGACGATAGCGCTTGGCCACGTTCTCGGCGGTCTGCAGCATGTTCCAGTAGATCTCGGGTTTTTTCTTCTGCAGCAGTGGGTCGAACAGCATGTGCTGGTTGATTTCCTGCTGCACGCAGGAGATGCTCTCCACGCCGCCGGCCACATACACATCGCCCTCGCCGGCGATGATGCGCTGCGCGGCCATGGCAATGGTCTGCAGGCCCGAGGAGCAAAAACGATTCACGGTCATGCCCGCGGTGCTCACGGGCAGGCCGGCCGCCAGGGCGATCTGGCGCGCGATGTTCAGGCCGGTGGCGCCTTCGGGGTAGGCGCAGCCCATGATCACGTCGTCAACCAGTTCGGGCGCCACGCCCGAGCGTTGCACGGCATGCTGCACGGCGTGGCCGCCCAGCGTGGCGCCATGCGTCATGTTGAAGGAACCCTTCCAGCTCTTGGCGAGCGGCGTGCGGGCGGTGGAGACGATTACTGCGGAGGTCATTTTCTTGAATCCTGTTGTGCGTTGTGCGATGAGCGTTTAGCGGGTTGGTGTTGAGCGCGCTAAACGCTCGACGCCAGACGCTCAACGTCAAAATTGCTTGCCTTCGGCCAGCAGGCGCGCGAGCAGCGGCGCTGGCTGCCAGAACTGGGCGTCGTCCAGCGGGTTGCGCGCAAAGCGCTGCATGGCCGCCACCACGTTGAACAGGCCGAATTCGTTGGCGTACTGCAGCGGGCCGCCGCGGTGCACCGGGAAGCCGTAGCCGAAGATGTAGACCACGTCGATGTCGCTGGCCTTGTTGGCAATGCCCTCTTGCAGGATATGCGCGGCCTCGTTCACCAGGCTGAACACCAGGCGCTGGACGATTTCCTCGTCGGAAATCTTGCGCGGCGTGATGCCCAGCGCCGCGCGGTGCTCGGCAATCATCTGCTCGACCTCGGCGTTGGGGATGGCGTCGCGCTTGCCCGGCACGTAGTCATACCAGCCCTTGCCCACCTTCTGGCCAAAGCGCCCCTGCTCGCACAGCAGGTCGGCGGTCTTGCTGTACTTCATGCCGGGCTTCTCGACGTAGCGGCGCTTTCTGATGGCCCAGCCGATGTCGTTGCCCGCCAGGTCGCCCATGCGAAACGGCCCCATGGCAAAGCCGAACCTCTCGATGGCCTTGTCCACCTGCTGCGGCGTGCAGCCCTCGTCGAGCAAAAAGCCGCCCTGGCGGCCGTACTGCTCGATCATGCGGTTGCCGATGAAGCCGTCACACACGCCCGAGACCACGGCCACCTTCCTGATCTTCTTGGCGACCTGCATCACGGTGGCCATCACGTCCTTGGCGGTCTTGTCGCCGCGCACTACCTCCAGCAGCTTCATCACGTTGGCCGGGCTGAAGAAATGCAGGCCGACGACGTCCTGCGGGCGGGCGGTGAAGGCCGCTATCTTGTTCACGTCCAGCGTCGAGGTATTGCTGGCCAGGATGGCGCCCGGTTTGCACACCGCGTCGAGCTGCTTGAACACGGTCTCCTTCACGCCCAGGTCTTCAAACACCGCCTCGATCACCAGGTCGGCGTCCTTCAAATCGGCGTAGTCGAGCGTGGTCGACAAGAGCGCCATGCGCTGCTCGTACTTGTCTTGCTTCAACTTGCCCTTCTTCACCTGCGCCTCATAGTTCTTGCGCATGATGCCGACGCCGCGCTCCAGCGCCTCCTGCTTCGTCTCCAGCATCACCACCGGCAGGCCGGCGTTAAGGAAGTTCATGGCTATGCCGCCGCCCATGGTGCCGGCGCCGATCACGGCGACCTTGCGGATGTCGCGCTGCGGCGTGTCGGCCGGCACATCGGGGATCTTGCTCGCCGCGCGCTCGGCAAAGAACAGGTGGCGCAGCGCGCGCGACTCGGCCGTCCACATCAGGTGGATGAACAGCTCGCGCTCCTTGGCCAGGCCATCGGCAAACTTGCCCTTGGTGGCGGCCTCGACGGCGTCCACGCACTTGAGCGGTGCCGGAAAATTCTTGGCCATGCCTTTGACCATGTTGCGCGCGAACTGGAAGTAGGCGTCGCCCTGCGGGTGTTTGCAGGGCAGGTTGCGCACCAGGGGCAGCGGGCCACCCTTGGCATGGTCTTCGGCCACGCCGCGTGCAAAGGCCAGTGCTTCCTCAGGCAAGGATTCGGGCGACGCGGCCAGCTTGTCGAACAGCTTCTGGCCGGGCACGCCGGCGATGAGCTCGCTTTTCACGCTCTCGCCACTGACGATCATGTTCAGCGCCGCCTCCACGCCCACGACGCGCGGCAGGCGCTGCGTGCCGCCGGCGCCGGGCAAGATACCGAGCTTGACCTCGGGCAGGGCCACGCTGCAGCCCGGCGCGGCGATGCGGTAGTGGCAGCCCAGCGCCAGTTCCAGCCCGCCGCCCATGCACACGCTGTGAATGGCGGCGACCACCGGCTTGCTGCTGTTTTCCACGGCCGCGATGACCGAGTGCAGGTTGGGCTCGGCCAGCGCCTTGTCGGTACCGAACTCGGTGATGTCGGCGCCGCCGCTGAATGCCTTGCCGGCGCCGGTGATGACGATGGAGCGGATGGCGTCATCCGCCTGCGCCTGCTGCAGGCCCGCCACCAGCGCCCGTCGCGTGGCCAGCCCCAACCCGTTGACGGGCGGGTTGTCGAGTGTGATCACGGCCACGTCGCCGTGGGCCTGGTAATGCGCCGTCATGCTGTTGCTCCTGGTGGGTTTGGATAGGAAAAGTACGCTCGTACGGTTTTTTCCGCAAGTCTAGGCATACTCGCCCGGCTGGCTTGTCCCAACCGGGACAAGGCGGGCTCGGGGTGGAACCAGCGCGCTACTTTAACAATAGCTTCCGGCGCCTTCTGTGCAAGCATTGCAGGCCAATATGACCGCCAGCTTCACACCTCCAGCCACTCCTTGCGCACATAGCCGTTGGCGCGCAGCTCGTCGGGCGTACCGGAGAACACTATGCTGCCATGGCCCATGACCAGGGCCCGGTCGGAGATGGTCATGGCGATGGTGAGCTTTTGCTCTATCAGCAGCACCGAGACGCCGCGATCCTTCAGCCGGCCCAGGAAGTCGCCCACCTGCTCCACGATCTTGGGCGCCAGGCCCTCGGTGGGCTCGTCGATGATGATCAGGTCGGGGTCGCCCATGAGCGTGCGGCACAGGGTCAGCATCTGCTGCTCGCCGCCGGACATCACGCCGGCCTCCACGTTGCTGCGCTCCTTCAGGCGCGGGAACATGGCGTACATGTCGTCAAAGCTCCAGCGGCTGCCCCGGCCACGGCCCTTTTGCCCCAGCAACAGGTTCTGGTGCACGGTGAGGTTGGGGAACACGTCGCGGCTCTCGGGCACGTAGCCCAGGCCCA
>JAFEES010000020.1 GCA_018240995.1 Pseudomonadota bacterium
CCTCCAGCCAGGAATATTTCAAGAGCTTTGGCCTCACGCCCGAGAAGCTGCGCCTGGCCAAGCCCGACGCCATCGTCATGCACCCCGGCCCCATCAACCGCGGCGTGGAGATCGCCTCGGCCGTGGTCGATGGCCCGCAGGCCGTGATCCTGCCGCAGGTCACCTTTGGCATCGCGGTGCGCATGGCGGTGATGTCCATAGTCGCCGGCAACGAGGCTTGATAACTATCGTATTCATAGCTGCTTGCGCTTGTAGGGTAAGCGCTGGCGGCCAATATGGCTTGAAACCATGAAGATACTCATACACAACGGCCGCGTCATCGACCCCGCCAGCGGTCTCGACAAGGTCTGCAACCTGGCCCTGGCGGCAGGCCGCATCGTGGGCGTGGATCGCCAGCCGGCGGACTTCACGCCCAACCGCGTCATCGACGCCGGCGGCTGCCTGGTGCTGCCCGGCCTGGTGGATCTGGCGGCGCGCCTGCGCGAGCCGGGCTACGAGCACGAGGGCATGCTCGAATCCGAAATGGCGGCGGCCGTGGCCGGCGGCGTGACCAGCCTGGTCTGCCCGCCCGACACCGACCCCGTGCTCGACGAGCCCGGCCTGGTGGAGATGCTCAAGTTCCGCGCCGAGAAGCTGCACCAGGCGCGCTTGTTTCCGCTCGGAGCGCTGACGCGCGGCCTTGCCGGCGAGGTGCTGACCGAGATGGCCGAGCTCACCGAATCGGGCTGCGTGGGCTTCGGTCAGGCCGACGTGGCCCTGGCCAGCACGCAGGTGCTGCAGCGCGCGCTGCAGTACGCCGCCACCTACGGCTACACCGTCTGGCTGCGCCCGCAGGAGCTACATCTGGGCAAGGGCGTGGCCGCCAGCGGCGCGCTGGCCACGCGCATGGGCCTGTCGGGCGTGCCGGTGGCGGCCGAGACGATCGCCCTGCACACCATCTTCGAGCTGCAAAAGACCACCGGCGCGCGCGTGCACCTGTGCCGCCTGTCCAGCAGCGCCGGGGTGGATCTGGTGCGCAGCGCCAAGGCCGCCGGCCTGGCCGTGACCTGCGACGTAAGCATCAACTCCCTCATGCTCACCGACCTGGACATAGGCTACTTCGACAGCCGCGCGCGCCTCACGCCACCGCTGCGCCAGCAACGCGACCGCGACGCGCTGGCCGCCGCCCTGGCCGACGGCACCATAGACGCGCTGGTGTCCGACCACACGCCGGTGGACGAGGACGCCAAGGCCGTGCCCTTTGCCGAGGCCGAACCCGGCGCCACCGGGCTGGAGCTGCTGCTGTCCGTGGCGCTGAAATGGTCGCAGGGCGCCGGCGTGCCCCTGGCGCGCGCCGTGGCCTGCGTCACCAGCGAGCCGGCGCGCGTGCTGGGCGGGGCCCTGGGCACGCTGCAGGCCAGCGTCGGCCGCATCGTGGAGGGCGGCGTGGCCGACCTGTGCGTGCTCGACGCGCGCGCCGACTGGACGGTGCAGGCCAGCGCCCTGGTCAGCCAGGGCAAGCACACGCCGTTCTCGTCCTACGAGCTGCCCGGCCGCGTGCGCTGCACGCTGGTGGGCGGGCAGCTGGCCTTCGAGCGTTAACCAACCCCTTCATGCCCCCTGCGTTGCGCGCCGCCTGGCGCCTGCTGCGCCTGCTGGCGCACGCGCTGCTGGGCCTGTGGCTGGTGGCCTGGCGCTTTCCGCGCCTGAATGCCGACCAGCAGCAGGCGCACGTGCAGGCCTGGTCGCTGGGCCTGCTGGCCTGTGCCGGCGTGCGGCTGCAGCTGCGTGGCCGGCCGGTGCGCACCGGCCCGGCGCTGCTGGTGGCCAATCATCATTCGTGGCTGGACATTCCCGTGCTGCATGCGGCGCGCTATTGCCGCTTCATCTCCAAGTCCGACGTGCAGGCCTGGCCCCTTGTCGGCACCCTGGCCACGGCCGCCGGCACGCTCTACATCCGGCGCGAGTCGCGGCGCGACGCGCTGCGCATGGTGGGCGACATGGAACAGGCGCTGCGCGCCGGCGAGGTGCTGGCCGTGTTCCCCGAGGGCCAGACGGGCGACGGGCGCGCGCTGCTGCCCTTTCACGCCAACCTGCTGCAGGCCGCGCTGGCGGCGGGTGCGCCGGTGCAGCCCGTGGGCCTGCGCTTTGTCGACGGCCGCAGCGGCGCCATCAGCCGGGCGCCCAGCTTTGTCGGCGATGAGAGCTTTCTGGGCTCGGTCTGGCGCACCCTGAAGGCGCCGGGCATCACCGCCGTGGTGCACTTCGGCCCGCCCGAGCAGGCCCAGGGGCGCGACCGGCGCGCCTGGAGCCAGGCGCTGCAGGCCCAGGTGGATGAGTTGCGGCGCGGCTGAAATGTACCCGGCGCCAAAGGCTATTTGATAGCGTGTAGCGCTTATTTGGTGCCAGCTTCAGCCCCTTCCTCCCCTCTCCCCTCGCGGGAGAGGGGCCGGGGGAGAGGGGGCTGGCCCACCGTGCACGCTGGCACTACCCCCTCTCCCCAACCCTCTCCCACAAGGGGGGAGGGAGAAGCAGTCGCAAAGGTGCGCCCATGTTGCGTGACATGCTATGAAAAATGTATTTCAGCAAAGGCCTCAGCCCGCAGGCTCGACCCGCGCAAAGGTCACCACATGATCCACCTGCGGCCTGATGCCTATCCAGTCGCCCATGGCATGGTCATGGTGACTGGGTACATGGGCCATCACCGTCAGGCCGCCCGTAAGCTGCAGCGTGTACAAAAATTCCGAGCCGCGAAAGGCCTTGCGCACGATGCGTGCGCGCACCGGCGCGGCGTCGTCGTGCACCACGTCGTCGGCGCGCAGCAGCACGTCGCATGCGCCGCCGGGGTAGCTTGACGGCAGCAGGCAGCCGTCGATGTCCGTCAGGTCGCCCAGGGCCGTGCGCGCCACCACATGGCTGCCCTGCTGCACCAGCGTGGCCGGGGCGAACACGCCGTGGCCTATGAAGTCGGCCACGAAGCGCGTCGCCGGGCGGTGGTACAGGGCGTAGGCATCGTCCCACTGGTGCAGGTGGCCGCCGTCCATCACGCCGATGCGGTCGCCGATGGCAAAGGCCTCCAGCTGGTCGTGGGTGACGAACAGGGCCGTGGCGTCGGCCGCCTTGAGGATGGCGCGCACCTCGTGCGCGAGGCGCTCGCGCAAGTCCACGTCCAGGTTGGAAAACGGCTCGTCCAGCAGCATCAGCCGCGGGCGCGGCGCCAGCGCCCGCGCCAGGGCCACGCGCTGCTGCTGGCCGCCCGACAGTTCATGCGCAAAGCGTGCCTCGCTGCCCGCCAGGCCCACCAGGGCCAGGCATTCGCGCACGCGCTGGCGCTGCTCGGCCTGCGGCAGGTCGTGGATGCCGAAGGCCACGTTGCGGCCCACGTTGAGGTGCGGGAACAGCGCGTAGTCCTGGAACACCATGCCTATGCGCCGCTGCTCGGGCGCAACGCAGCGCCCGGGCGCGCCGACCAGCTCGCCACTCAAGCGTATGCTGCCGGCCGCGACCGCCTCCAGGCCCGCCACGGCGCGCAGCAGCGTGGTCTTGCCGCAGCCCGAGGGGCCGATCAGCACGCCGATCTCGCCCGCGGCCAGGCCCAGGGTCACGCCATGCACGGCGGGGTTCTGGCGGCTGCCATAGCGCACGTCCAGCTGAGAGACTTCAAGGAACATGCGGCGATTGTAGAAGTCGCTTGCGTAGAATCATTCCCATTTGCATCTCAGTGATCCATGGCGCCGTGCAGCACCCACATCGCATGAAACCTGGGCGCCACGACCGAACCACCGTCGTCATCCCCGCGCAGGCGGGAATCCAGGGGCGTCACCGGGGGGGCACTGGTTCCCCGCCAGCGCGGGGATGACGGTGCCAAGGCCATGTGCGAGACACGACAGTTTCATATCCACCACCACGGGCGCCTCTTGTTGTCCATCCCACGCGCCCTGCGCTCCATCGCCCCCATCCTGCTGGCCCTGTTGCTGGCCCTGCCCGTGCTGGCGGTGCTGGGCGCCTGGCTGCCGGCGGGGCAGGGCGGTGCGCAGTCCGGCGCCATCCTGCGCGAGATGGCGTCCACCGTGCTGCCCGACTACCTGTGGACTACCCTGTGGCTGAGCCTGGCCGTGGCCATTGGTGCCGCCGTGGTGGGCACGGCCAGCGCCGCCGCGGTGACGCTGTTCGACTTTGCCGGCCGGCGCCAGCTGGAATGGCTGCTGCTGCTGCCCCTGGCCATGCCGTCCTACGTCACGGCCTATGCCTATACCGACTTCCTGCAGTTCAGCGGCCCGCTGCAGGTCTGGCTGCGTGAGGCTTTCGGCCTGCAGGGGCGGCTGCTGCCCGAGGTGCGCAGCCTGGGCGGCGCCATCTGGGTGTTCATTTTCTCGCTCTACCCCTATGTCTACCTGCTGGCGCGCACGGCGCTGGGCGAACGCGCCGCGCATCTGCTGGAGGCGGCGCGCCTGCTGGGCGCGTCGCCCGCGCGGCGCCTGCGCAGCGTGGCCCTGCCGCTGGCGCGCCCGGCCGTGGCCGCCGGCGTGGCCCTGGTGCTGATGGAGACGCTGGCGGACTTCGGCGTGGCCTCTTACTTCGGCATACAGACCTTCACCACCGGCATCTACAAGGCCTGGCTGGCCATGGACAACCGCCTGGCCGCGGCTCAGCTGGCCACCTTCTTGCTGGCCCTGGTGGTGCTGCTCTTGCAGCTGGAGCTGCGCGCGCAGCGGCGCATGCGCTTTGCCACCGGCGGCGTGGGCCGCGCCGGCTCCAGCGAGGCCCAGCCCACGCAGCTGCGTGGTGCCCATGCCGCGCTGGCCTGGCTGGTGTGCGCGCTGCCGGTGGTCATGGGTTTTGTGGCGCCGGTGCTGTTCATGCTGCGGCCGTTGCTGGCCGACTGGTCGCTGCTGCCCTGGGATCGCTTCGCGCAATGGGCCGGCAACAGCGTGCGCCTGAGTGCCATCACCGCCGTGCTGGCCGTGGGCATCGCTCTGGCGCTGGCCTTTGCCGTGCGTCGGCGGCGCGGGCCGCTGATGCGCGCCGTGGTGCAGCTGGTCAGCCTGGGCTATGCCGTGCCGGGCGCGGTCATCGTGGTGGGCCTGCTGCTGCCCGTGGGCTGGCTGCAGGCGGCGGCGCCCGGCTGGGGCTTGAGCGCTCTGGTCACCACCACTGCCGTGGGCATAGTCTGGGCCTACCTGGTGCGCTTTTGCGCCGTGGCGCTGCAGTCGGTGCAAAGCGGCTATGCACGCGTGCCCGCCAGCCTGGACGATTCGGCGCGCATGCTGGGCGTGGGCGGCCTGGGGCTGCTGACGCGCGTGCACTGGCCGCTGCTCAAGCGCTCCACGGCCGCGGCCGCACTGCTGGTGTTCGTGGACGTGATGAAGGAGCTGCCGGCAACCATAGTGCTGCGGCCGTTTGACAGCGACACCCTGGCCGTGGTGGCCTACCAGCTGGCGCGCGACGAGCGCCTGGGTGAGGCGGCACTGCCCTCCCTGGCCCTGGTGGCGGTGGGCCTGGTGCCGGTGATCCTGCTCAGCCGCACGCTGCGTGCGCGGTGAGTGGTTGCGGGGATGGTGAGTGGTGAGTGGTGAGTGGGGCGGGATTGCCTACACTGCGCGCATGAACGACATCACCATCTACCACAACGCCCGCTGCAGCAATTCGCGCGGCGCGCTGGAAATTCTGCGCGCGCGCGGCCTGGAGCCGGCCATCGTGGACTACATCAAGCACCCGCTGGACGCGGCCCAACTCACCGCCCTGGTGGCACGCCTGGGCGTGCCGGTGCGCGATCTGCTGCGCAGCAAGGAGGCCGTCTACCAGGAGCTGGGCCTGGCCGACCCGAAGCGCACCGACGCCGAGCTGATCGCCGCCATCGCCGCCCACCCGGCGCTGCTCAACCGCCCCATCGTCGTCACCCCCAAGGGCGCGCTGCTGTGCCGTCCGCCCGAGCGCGTGCTCGATTTGATCGCTTAAGAATCGCCTAAGCCGGCGCGACCACACTGCCTTCCATCAGCACTACACGCTTTTGGAAAGGCAGACCATGAACACCCTTCTCACCTCTCCCCGTCGCCTGGTATTGGCCCTGGTGGCCGCTGGCGCCCTGGGCGCCACGGGCGCGGGCTTGATCACGGCGCATGAGGCGCGGGCGCAGATGCCGCAGCCGGTGGCCGCCGCCGTGGCCGGCAATGCGCCGTCGGCAGGCGTTTCGCTGCCCGACTTTTCCAGCATCACCGCGCGCTACGGCCCGGCGGTGGTGAACATCAGCGTCAGCGGCATGCGCAAGCCCGGCGGCGACGATGGCGACAACAGCCCCACGGCACGCCAGCGCGGCCCGCAAGGCATGGATCCGAACGATCCGGCATTTCAATTCTTCCGCCGCTTCGGCATTCCCTTCCCGGGCATGCCCGGCATGGGTGGTGGCCAGGGCCAGCGCGCCGTGCCCATGCGCGGCGAGGGTTCGGGCTTCATCATCGACCCCAACGGCATTGTGCTGACCAACGCCCATGTGGTGAAGGGCGCGACCGATGTCACCGTGAAGCTGACCGACCGGCGTGAGTTCCGCGCCAAGGTGCTGGGAGCCGACCCCAAGACCGACATCGCGGTGCTGAAGATCGACGCGCACAACCTGCCCACCGTGAAACTGGGCGACTCGCACAACCTGAAGGTGGGCGACTGGGTGCTGGCCATTGGCTCGCCGTTCGGCTTTGAAAACTCCGTCACCGCCGGCGTGGTCAGCGCCAAGGGGCGCTCACTGCCGGACGACAGCTACGTGCCCTTCATACAGACCGACGCCGCCGTGAACCCCGGCAACTCGGGTGGCCCGCTGTTCAACGCCGCCGGCGAGGTGGTGGGCATCAACTCGCAGATCTACAGCCGCTCGGGGGGCTTCCAGGGCCTGTCGTTCGCCATCCCCATCGAGGTGGCGACGCGCGTGGAGCAGCAGATCGTGGCCACCGGCCATGTCGAGCATGCGCGCCTGGGCGTGGCCGTGCAGGAGGTGAACCAGACCTTCGCCGACTCGTTCAAGCTGCCGCGCCCCGAAGGCGCTCTGGTGGCCAACGTCGATGCCGAAGGCCCGGCCGCCAAGGCCGGGCTGAAGGTGGGTGACGTGATCCTGAAGATCAACGGCCAGTCCATCGTTTCGTCGGGCGACCTGCCGGCCTTCGTCGGCCAGCAAATGCCGGGCCAGAAGGTGCAGATGGAGGTCTGGCGCCAGGGCCGCGCCGAGACGCTGGCCGCCACCCTGGGCAATGCCAACGACAAGGCCACCAAGGTCGCCAGTGACCAGTCCGTGGGCAAGGGCCAGCTGGGCCTGACGCTGCGCCCGCTGCAGCCCGATGAGGCCCAGGCCGCCGGCGTGCCCAAGGGACAGGGCCTGCTCATCGAGGACGTGCGCGGCCCCGCCGCCATGGCCGGGGTGCAGAGCGGCGACGTGCTGCTGGCCATCAACGGCACGCCGGTGAAGGACGTGGCACAGGTGCGCGCCGCCATGGCCCATGCGGGCAAATCCATGGCCCTGCTCATCGAGCGTGACGGCGACAAGATCTTCGTGCCGGTGAACCTGGGGTGAGTGCCTCATAACTTGTAGCAGGCGCAGGGGTTTGGCTTATGCTGACACCCATGCGCCTGTTGCTTGTTGAGGATGACACCATGATTGGCGAGGCCGTGCGCGACCTGTTGCGTGCCGAGCATTACGCCGTGGACTGGGCCACCGATGGCGACATGGCCGACGGCGCGCTGGCCGCCCAGCATTACGACCTGGTGCTGCTGGATCTGGGCCTGCCGCGCCGCGACGGCCTGGCCGTGCTGCGCGCGCTGCGTGGCCGCAAGGATCGCACGCCGGTGCTGATCGCCACCGCGCGCGACGGCGTAGCCCAGCGGGTTGAAGGGCTGGACGCCGGCGCAGATGACTATGTGCTCAAGCCCTATGACCTGGACGAGTTGCTGGCGCGCATCAGGGCGCTGCTGCGCCGCGCCAGTGGCCGCGCCGAGCCGGTGTACGAGCACCAGGGCGTGGCCCTGAACCCCGGCACGCGCGAGGCCACGGTGCAGGGCCGGCCGGTGGTGCTGTCGGCGCGCGAATGGGCGGTGCTGGAGCCCCTGCTGGCGCGCCCCGGCATGGTGCTGTCGCGCCAGCAGCTCGAAGACAAGCTTTACGGCTGGGGCGACGAGGTCAGCAGCAATGCGGTCGAGGTCTACGTGCACGGCCTGCGCAAGAAGCTGGGCGCCGAGCTGATCTTGAACGTGCGCGGCCTGGGCTACATGGTGCCCAAATGAGCCTCCCGCGCGGCCCCTCCTCGTTGCGCGTGCGGCTGCTGGTGTTCCTGCTGGCGGCCATCGTGCTCACGGCCGTCGTGCAGGGCCTGCTGGCCTACCGCAGCGCGCTGGTGGAGGCCGACGCGCTGTTTGATTACCAGATGCAGCAGACCGCCTACGCGCTGCGCGCCGGCCTGCCGCCCGACGCCCAGGCCGGCGCCAGCAGCCTGCCCGAATACAAGAACGACGAGCTCATCGTCCAGGTCTGGACCAACGAGGGCCTGCGCATCTTCGAATCCGCCGCCGGCGCCGCGCTGCCGCAGCTGGCGGTGCTGGGCTACAGCCAGGTGCAGGCGCGCGGCAACACCTACCGCGTGTTCTCGCTGCAGACGCGCTCGCAGGTGATACAGGTGGCGCAGGACATGTCGGCGCGCCGCGCCATGGCGCGTGCGCTGGCGCTGCGCTCGCTGCTGCCTTTGGCGGTCATGGCGCCGCTGCTGGCGCTGGCCGTGTGGTGGGCCGTCAGCCGCCTGCTGGCCCCGGTGCAGCGCGTGCGCGGCCAGCTCGCGCAGCGCCGCCCCGATGAGCTGCGCCCCGTCAGCGACGCCGGCCTGCCCAGCGAGCTGCAGCCGCTGGTGCGCGAATTCAACGCCCTGCTGGCGCGCGTGCAGCAGGCCTTCGAGGCGCAGCAGCATTTCGTGGCCGACGCCGCGCACGAGCTGCGTTCGCCGCTGGCGGCGCTGAAACTGCAGGTGCAGGGCCTGCAGCGCGCGCCCGACGCCGCCGCGCGCGCCCTGGCCGTGGAGCGCCTGGGCAGCGGCATAGACCGCGCCACGCGCCTGGTCGAGCAGTTGCTGGCCCTGGCGCGCCAGGAGTCGCGGATCGCCTCGGGCGAGCAACCCCAGGCCTTGTGCCTGGCCGACCTGGCGCGCCAGGCCGTGGCCGACGCGGCCAGCGCCGCCCAGCAGCGCGGCATAGACCTCGGCCTGGCGCCGCTGACGCCCGAGGCGGACGGCGCCAGCGTGCCAGGCCATGCCCAGGCCCTGGCCATCTTGCTGCGCAACCTGCTGGACAACGCCATCAAGTACACGCCCCAGGGCGGCAGGGTGGACGTGCAGCTGCAGGCCGACGCCGATCACCTCACGCTGCTGGTGGACGACAGCGGCCCCGGCATCGCGCCCGAGGAGCGCGCGCGCGTGCTGCAGCGCTTTCACCGCGGCCCGCAGCACGCGGACGGCGGTGCGCAGGTGGCCGGCAGCGGCCTGGGCCTGGCGATTGCCGACAGCATCGCGCGCCTGCATGGCGCGCGGCTGGAGCTGGCCCAGGCGCCCCAGCTCGGCGGCCTGCGCGTCGGCCTGCGCCTGGCGCGCCACGCACCGCCCCGGGAGAGCCACGGCGCATGATCCTAGAAACCGCATTTGACCGCTTTGAAACGTCACGAGAGCCGCATGGATATTGACTTTGGCTGCTCAGTCGCCGCTCACCGGTGCGGTGGCAGCGCTACGCACTCGCCAGCACCGCGCTCGTCGCGCCATGCGGCGTTGCTCCTCCTGGCGGGCAGTAGCCCGCTGCGTCGTCACGCCTTGCCTGGCACGCCGATCACGGCACTGACGAGCGCGTTCAACTGCCGTTTCTAGGATGATCAGCGTCACCGTGCTCTCCGGCCTGGGCCACGCGGTCTTCGTGGCCGGCGGCCTGCTGGTCTACATGATGGGCACGCGCATCGGCCACCAGCACCGCCACCCCTCGGCGGCCATGGCCTGGGTGCTGGGCATCATCACCTTCCCCTACCTGGCGCTGCCGCTGTTCCTGTTCTTTGGCACGCGCAAGTTCGCCCGCCCGGCGCGCCGCGAGCGCCACCAGATGCTGGCCCTGCCCGATGGCGGCCCGCCCTGGGCCACGCGCCTGCTGGCCGGCCTGGAGCTGGCGCCGGCCGTGCACAACGACCGGGTGCAGCTGCACGCCGACGGCGCCGAGGCGCTGCACGGCCTGCTGGCCACCATGGCGGCGGCGCGCCAGCGGCTTGATGTCTGCACCTATGTGTTCGCCAACGACGCCACCGGCCGCCAGATCGCGCAACAGCTTGCGGCCTGCGTGCGCCGTGGCGTCAGCGTGCGCCTGCTGGTGGACGCCATGGGCAGCATGGGCAAGGCACCGGCCATGCTGCGCGAGCTGCAGCGCCAGGGCGTGCAGGTACGCCGCTTCATGCCGCTGTTGCACAACCCGCTGCACGGGCGCATCAACCTGCGCAACCACCGCAAGCTGGTGCTGGCCGACGGCCAGCGCCTGTGGAGCGGCGGGCGCAACCTGGCCGGCGAATACTTTGTCGACCGGCCCGGCCAGCCGGCCTGGATAGACCTGAGCTACGAGGTGCATGGCCCGCTGGCCGCCCAGGCCCAGGCCCAGTTCAACACCGACTGGCGCGTGGCGCGCGGCCTGGCCCTGCGCAAGGCACGCCGGCCGCACAGCACGCCGGGCCTGCACCTGCAGCCCACGGGCGGCCCGCTGGCCCAGTGGCTGCCCAGCGGCCCCGACCATGCCGACGACACCGTGCACGCGCTGCTGCTGGCCGCCGCCTACCACGCCCAGCGGCGCATCGTCGCCGTCACGCCGTACTTCGTGCCCGACGACGCGCTGCTGGACGCCTGGTGCCTGGCCTGCAGGCGCGGCGTGCGCGTCAGCCTGCTGGTGCCCGCGCGTTCCAACCACCGCCTGGCCGACATCGCCCGCGAACGCGCCCTGCGCGAGCTGGCCGCCGCCGGCGCCCAGGTCTGGCTGGCGCCCGCCATGGTGCATGCCAAGGCCGTGCTCATAGACGACGACCTGGCCCTGGTGGGCTCGCTGAACCTGGACGCACGCAGCCTGTTTTTGAACTACGAGGCCATGACCGCCTTCTACGGCGCCGAGGAGCTGCGCTGGCTCTCGCAATGGTGCGCGCGCCTGATCGCCACGGCGCGCCCCTACCACGCCCGCCGCCCCGGCTGGGCGCGCGACATTGTGGAGGGGGTGGTGCGGTCGGTGGGGTTTCAGCTGTAAAAATCAAATAAAAAGCCGCAGGTTGCTTGCAACCGTGCGGCCTCTGATCTGGTCCCCCCGACAGGAATCGAACCTGTATCTAGCGCTTAGGAGGCGCTCGTTCTATCCATTGAACTACGGGGAGGGACGGGCAGCATTGTAAGGGCGCCCCATTCGCGCTTGGGGCTGCCGGTGTGCTTCATTGTTTGTAGCTGCACGGGCGCCGGGCCGGCGCGCCTGGGACCGCGGATTCAGGCGCGGTGCTGGCGCAGGCCTGCCGCTTCGCCCAGCACCTTGGCGGCCCATTGGTTCAGGCTGGTGCCGGCGGCCTCGGCGGCCTTGAGGGCGGCGCTGTGCACGTCGGGTGGCACGCGCAGCATCATCTTGCCGCTGGTGGGTTTCAGGGGCTCCTTGCCCAGCTGGCGGCAGGTTTCGATGTAGTCGTCCACCGCTTCCTCGAAGGCCGTGCGCAGGCCTGCGACGGTGTCGGCGTGAAACCCCACCACGTCGGAGGTGCCCAGCAGACGGCCAAAGAAGATGTTGTCTTCCGCGTCAAAGTCGATGCGGGCGGAAAAGCCCTTGTATGTCAGGGTATTGCTCATGGTGTCACTCCGATCAGGGTCAAGAAGTCGCGTGCATCGATCACCTGGTACAGCTTGGCCTCTTTTGCCGGGTGTGGTCGGTGGAAGCTGGCCATATGCTGACCATGTACGAAGCGCACACGCGAGCCATTGCCTTCAGCGGCTACGCAACCGACCGCCAGCAGCAACGCCTCGATGCGCGCCCATTCCAAACCGGCGGGCGTTGGTTTGCTGAAGATCGCTTCCAGGGTCTTGCGGTGCCGGTTGTTCATGATTGCAATTTTAGCTTGCATGCCGGGTGCGTGCAATCAAATAACGATAGCACTCAGTCATAACGCACCGTGTAGATCAAGTCCACCGCGCTTTGCACGCCGGTCTGCCCGCGCAGCTGTAGACGCTTGGACAGGTCGTAGAAGATGTAGATCGTGCCCAGCACGCCCGAGAGGCTGCGCTCGTAGGTCACGTACAAGTCCTTGGACAGGCGCTTGCCCAGGGTCAGGGCGGCGCCTTCGGCACCATCGGTGTCAGTGCCGGTCTGCGGGCCCTTGAAGCCGATTTCGTCCAGGCCCAGCTGGCGCGCGATGCCGCCGGTCAGGTCGCCGCCGCCGCCGCGGCCCAGCAGGGCCAGGGCGGCCTGCTGCAGCACGGCGGCCTCGGCGCCGCCGGCGCTGGCGCTGCGGCCCAGCACCACCCAGGAGAGTTTTTCGGCGTCGGGCAGTTCGGGGTCTGAATACAGGCGCACGCGCGGCGCCTGGGCGGTGCCGGTGACCTGCACGCCGGCGCGCACGCTGATGTTGGGGCGCAGGGCCAGCACGTCCAGCGCCGGGTTGTCGTAGGGGCCATTGAAGCGCAGCAGGCCGCTTTCCACGTCCAGCGCCTGGCCCCAGGCGCGGTAGCGGCCCTGTACGGTGCGCAGCTCGCCGGTGACGCGCGGCTGGCCGGCGCTGGCAGCGCTGCTGCGTATGTCCAGCTCGCCCGTCAGGCGCGTGGTGATGCCGTGGCCCTGCAGGGCGAAGTCGTCGCCCAGGTTGAGCGTGATGGCGATGTCGGGCGGCCTGGTGGCCTCGACCCGCGTGCCGGCCTGGCTGGCCTGTGCGGCCTGTGCGGCGCGTTGCCTGTCCAGCGCCGCGGAATGCACCACCACGTCGCTGCCCAGCGTGGGCGCGCTGGACTCGGGCAGGATGATGGTGGCGCGGTCGGTGGTGAGCTTGCCGCGCAGCGTGAACTGCCCGCCCTGCAGGCCGGCCTGCAGCTCGCCCGAGACGCTGAGCTGCCGGTCGGCGCGCACCAGCAGCTGCAGGGCCTGGGCCTTGGCGCGCAGGTCCATGGCCAGGCCGGCGCCACCCCAGGTGACGCTGCCGCTGGCGCTGAGGGTGCCGCCGTCCTGCGGCGCGGGCGTGAGGTTGCCGCTGTAGCCGGCGATGCGCGCGCGGCTGCCTTGGCCGCCGTGCACCAGCAATTCTGTGATTTGCAGCCGATCGCCCTGCAGCGTGGCGCGCAGGCGGCCATCACGCAGATCCACGCCGTCGAGCAGCGAGCGCACGCCGAACTGGTCGGCCGCCAGCTGCCCGCTCCAACGCGGCGCGGCGCGCGTGCCGGCCAGGCGCGCGTCGGCGCTCAGGCTGCCGCGCACACGCCAGCCGGGCGGCGCCAGGGTGGACCACACGCCTACGTCGGGCAGCTCGGCGCGCACGCTGGCGGCCAGCTGCGCGTCCTCGGGCCAGGCCCAGCCGTCCGGGGTGTGGCTCAGGCGGGTCTGGCCTTCGGCCTGCACGCGGCCGGCGCGCTCGCTGTCCCAGGCCAGTTGGGCGCGCAGGGCGTCGCCATCGGCGCTCAGGGTGAGCTCGGCCTGGCGCAGGCCGGCGGGTGTGCTGGCCTGGGCCGGCACCGCGCTGGCGCCCAGGCCCGGGCCGCTGCTGTGCACCACGGTGGGCGCGTCCAGGTCGCCGCCGGCGATGTTCAGGTCGCCGCTGGCGCGGCGCAGGCGGGCGCTGGCGCGCAGCCTGTCGCCAAGGTCTACGTCCCAGGCGGCGTTCAGCACCAGGTTGCCGCCCAGGCCCAGGCGCGCGAGGGCCGCCTGGCCGTCGACGCGCCAGGCGTTGGCCCAGGCCAGCGGCAGGCCCAGCAGCTCGCCCTGGCTGCGCAGCCGGGACTGGCCCTGGGCGCCCTGCGCGTAGGCCAGCGGCTGCCAGCGCAGCTGCACCTCGCCCGCTGCGGGGCCGGTGATGCTGGCCTGGCCGGCGCCGGCATCCAGGGCCAGTTGCGGGGACTGGCGCAGATCCAGGCTCAGGGCGTTGGCCAGGCGCAGCGTCCAGGGGCCGCTCTGGCCGCTGGCGCTGGCCTGCAGGGTGAGGCTGTCGATTTGCGCCTGCCAGCGGCCCGCGCCGCGGCTGCCGGCCTGGGACTGCAGTTGCAGCTGGGCGCGCAGCTCGGGCGCGGTGGGTTCGGTGCGCTGGCGCAGCTCGCCGTCCCATTGCAGCCGGGCCTGGGCCAGGGTGCCGCCCAGGCTGGCCGTGGCGCGCAGCAGCTCCAGCGTCAGGGGCTGGACGCCGGCCTGCGCGGCGCGCGTGGCCTGTAGGCGTGGAGCCGTTAGTTTGGCCTGCAGCTCAAAGTCGCCTGGGGTCTTTGCGTTCTTGCCGGGCTCGCCGGCCAGCAGGCCCGCCGCCTGCAGTTGCTGCTGCAGCGTCTGCCAGCCGCCGCGCCAGTCGGCCTGCAGCTCGGCGTTGCCGTCCAGGCGCCAGCCCTGGGCCACGGCGCCCAGGCCGGGCAGGGCCTGCAGCCAGCGCTGGGCGCGCTGCGCGTCAGCCAGGCGCACGCCCAGCTGGCCCTGGCCGCCGTGCGGCGCGATCTGGCCGTCGAACCGTGCCGTGGCGCCGGGCAGCTGGGCCTGCAGCCGGCCCTGCAGCGCTGGCGCTGCCGTGCTGATGCGCAGTTGCTGGCCCGTGACCTGGGCCTGCAGGGCGGCGAGCTGCAGGCGCGCCAGCTCGATCTGCTCGCCATGCCAGCGGCCTTGCAGCGTCAGTTGCTCCAGGCGCAGCTTGGTCGCTGCCTTGGTCGGCGCGCGTGCTGGCTGGCTGCCGCGCAGGTCGGCAGAAAAGCGCACGGCGCCATCCGCATCGCCGTCGGCACTGGCCTGGCCGCTCACGGGCGCGGCGTCCAGCAGGGTGTGCAGGGCGGCGGGGTTGAGGGCGCGCAGCTCGGCGCGGCCCTGCAGGGCCTGCGTGGCCGGGGTGTAGCTGCCTTGCAGGCTGACGCGGCCCTGGCCAATGTGCAGCTGGGCCTCGGGCAGCGTCCATTGCTGGCCGTCGTAGGCGGCGCGCGCCTGCAGCTGGTCAAACGGCAGGCGCTGGTGATCCCAGGGGCCGGCCTCGGCATTGCGCAGCGCGGCGTGCAGCCGCCAGCCGTTGCCGGCGGGCTCCAGGCCGGCGCTGCCGCTCAGCCGCGTGTGCGGCGCCTGGGGCCACAGGGCGGCCAGGTTCAGCGCCTGCAGCTCGGCGGCGGCCTGCAGCAGCGGTTGGCCGGCCCAGGGGGCCAGGCTGGCCTGCAGGTCGGCGTGCAGCGGTGGGGTGCCCTCGGTGCCTTCGCCGCGCAGCTGCGCGGTGACGTTCAGGCGCGCATCGGTGCTCGCCAGGCTGCCCTGCAGCTGTGCTCTGGCCTGCGCCTGTAGCGTCGTTGTGCTGCCGGGCACGGGGGTGTGCACGCTGCCGTTCAGCGTGGCGGTGAGGGCCATGGGGGCGCGCGCCTGCAGCTGTGCCTGCAGCGCGTAGCGACCCTGGGCCAGGGTGACTTGGCTTATGTCCAGCCGGTGCTGCGTGCCGTCGTAGTGGTAGCGGCCCGCCAGGCCGGCTATGGTGACGGGGCTGGCGGCGGCCCAGGTGATGCGCTCAAAGGCAAAGGGCAGCTCCAGCCGCAGCGGCAGCACCAGTTGCTGTAGGGGTTGCAGTGGTTCGCTGCTGGGCTCGCCCTGCGGCGTGAGGGTGATCTGCGCCGCCTGCAGCTCTTTTAGTTGTAGCTTGCGGCGCAGCAGCGGCGTCAGGTTCCAGACGATGCGCGCGTCCTGCAGCTCCACGGCCAGGGTGGGGCTGCTCCAGCGCAGCCAGCCAATGCGGCCGCCGGCGCGCAGCGAGCCGGTGACATCGCGGCTTTCCAGGCTCTGGCCCTCGGGCAGGTAGTGTGCGGCGCGTGTCAGCACGGTGGCCAGCGAGGTGTTGCTGCCGGCCCACCACCACAGCGCCAGCAGCAGGGCCAGGGCCGTGGCCAGCAGCAGCTCAAAGGCCAGCAACGCGCGGTGGCCGCGGCGCGGCGGCGCGGGCTGGGGGCGTGGCGCGGCAGCCGCGGCGTAGGGGTTGGGGTCGTGACGGTGGCTCATGTCAGTTATTCATGGCGCTGTGTGCCACCCGCGTGGCATGCAAGCTGGGCGCCACGCCCGCACCACCGCCGTCATTCCCGCGTAGGCGGGAATCCA
>JAFEES010000210.1 GCA_018240995.1 Pseudomonadota bacterium
CAAGTACATCAGCGATGACTACCCCGGCAACATCGGCACCATCAGCGGCATCGTCGGCCTGGCCGGCGGCATGGGCGGCTTCATCCTGCCGATCATGTTCGGCGCGCTCATGGACTGGACGGGCATCCGCTCCAGCGCCTTCATGCTGATGTACGGCGTGGTCTGGGTGTCGCTGATCTGGATGTACTGGACCGAGGTGCGCCGCACCGATGTAATGACCGGCCAGGGTGTGGCGGCCGCCACGCCCGCCGCCCGCTGATCGACCGGAGAACCCACACCATGTCTGCCGATACCGTTGCACAAGAGGGCGCGCGCCAGGGGCGGCTGCTGCACATCTGGACGCCCGAGGACAAGCAGTTCTGGGAGCGCGAGGGCGAGGCTGTGGCCAAGCTCAATCTGTGGATCTCGGTGCCCGCGCTGTTCCTGGCGTTTGCCGTCTGGCAGGTCTGGAGCGTGGTCGCCGTGAACCTGCCGGCGCTGGGCTTCAAGTACTCGACCAACCAGCTGTTCTGGCTGGCCGCGGCGCCGGCGCTGTCGGGCGCCACGCTGCGCATCTTCTACTCCTTCATGGTGCCGGTGTTCGGCGGGCGGCGCTGGACCGCGCTGTCCACGGCCTCGCTGCTGATTCCCATGCTGGGTATTGGCTACGCCATCCAGGACAACACCACCAGCTACCCGACCATGCTCATCCTGGCGCTGCTGTGCGGCTTGGGGGGCGGCAACTTCAGCTCCAGCATGGCCAACATCAGCTTCTTCTTTCCCAAGGAGCGCAAGGGCTCGGCGCTGGGCGTGAACGCCGGCCTGGGCAACCTGGGCGTGTCGGTGGTGCAGTTCCTGAGCCCGCTGGTGATCTCGCTGGGCATCTTCGGCGTCTTTGGGGGTGACGCGCAGGTCATAGTGAGGAATGGCGAGCAGCAGCATGTCTGGGCGCAGAACGCGGCCTTCATCTGGGTGCCGTGGATTGCCATCGCCGCCGTCGTCGCCTGGTTCGGCATGCATGACATTGCCGATGCCAAGGCCAGCTTTGCCGCCCAGGCGGCCATCTTCCGGCGCAAGCACAACTGGATCATGTGCCTGTTGTACCTGGGCACCTTCGGCTCCTTCATCGGCTTTGCCGCGGGCTTTCCGCTGCTCATGAAGGCGCTGTTCCCGGCCATCAACCCGCTGGCCTATGCCTGGCTGGGGCCGCTGGTGGGCGCGCTCACGCGGCCGTTTGGCGGCTGGCTGGCGGACAAGATCGGCGGCGGCGTGGTCACCTTCTGGAACTTCATCGTCATGGCCCTGGCGGTGCTGGGCGTGCTGTTCTTCCTGCCCAAGGGGGCCACGGGCTATGCCCTGCCGTTCGGCCCGCAGGAGGGCAGCTTCACCGGCTTCTTCCTGATGTTCCTGGTGCTGTTTTGCACCACCGGCATAGGCAATGGCTCCACCTTCCGCATGATTCCGGTGATCTTCCTGACGCAAAGGCTGCGCGAGCTGCGCGGCAACGACGAGGCTGCCCAGGCCCAGGCCATCAAGGACGGCAACACCGAGGGCGCGGCCGCCGTGGGCTTTGCCGGCGCCCTGGGCGCATATGGGGGCTTTTTCATTCCCAAGAGCTATGGCAGCTCCATCGCCAGCACCGGCGGACCCGAGTTCGCGCTGTGGATGTTTGTCGTATTCTACAGCCTGTGCGTCGTCGTCACCTGGTGGTACTACTCACGCAAGAACGCCGAGATGCCCTGCTGATAAGAGGTTGAGCGTTGAGGGTTGAGCGTTTTGCGCAGGCCCAACGCCCGACGCCAAACGCACAACGCTTAACGCTTAACGCTTAACGCTTAACGCTTAACGCTTAGCGCTTAACGCTTAACGCACAACGAATGAACCAAGGAGCCAAAAGATGAGTCACTTTCTCGACCGTCTCTCGTATTTCTCGCAACCGCGCGAAACCTTCTCCAACGGCCATGGCGAGACCAATGGCGAAGACCGCACCTGGGAGCGCGCCTACCGCGACCGCTGGGCGCATGACAAGATCGTGCGCTCCACGCATGGCGTGAACTGCACCGGCTCCTGCTCGTGGAAGATCTACGTCAAGGGCGGCATCGTCACCTGGGAAACGCAGCAGACCGACTACCCGCGCACGCGCGCCGACCTGCCCAACCACGAACCGCGCGGCTGCTCGCGCGGCGCCAGCTACAGCTGGTACTTGTACAGCGCCAGCCGCGTGAAATACCCGCTGGTGCGTGGGCGCCTCTTGAAGCACTGGCGCGCGGCCCTGGCCGTGGCCAACAACCCGGTCGATGCCTGGACGGCCATCGTGCAGAACGACGATGCGCGCCGCGAATGGCAAAGGCAGCGCGGCCTGGGCGGCTTTGTGCGCAGCAGCTGGGACGAGGTGAACCAGATGATCGCCGCGGCGAACGTCTACACGATCAAGAAATATGGCCCGGATCGCGTCATCGGCTTCTCGCCGATCCCGGCCATGTCCATGATCTCCTATGCCGCGGGGGCGCGTTACCTGGGCCTGATCGGCGGCGTGCCGCTGTCGTTTTATGACTGGTACTGCGACCTGCCGCCGTCCAGCCCCCAGGTGTGGGGCGAGCAGACCGACGTGCCCGAGTCGGCCGACTGGTACAACTCCAACTTCATCATCGCCTGGGGCTCCAACGTGCCGCAGACGCGCACGCCCGACGCGCATTTCTTCACCGAGGTGCGCTACAAGGGCACGAAGATCGTCGCCGTCACGCCTGACTATTCCGAGGTCGCCAAGCTCTCCGACCTGTGGCTGCACCCCAAGCAGGGCACGGACGCGGCCGTGGCCATGGCCATGGGCCATGTGATCCTGAAAGAGTTCTATTTCGACAAGCGCTCGGCGTATTTCGACGACTACGCACGCCGCTACACCGACCTGCCGCTGCTGGTGGTGCTGAAGGAGAAAAAGTTGCCCGACGGCCGCACGGCCATGGTGCCGGATCGCTATGTGCGCGCCAGCGACTTCGAGGGTCAGCTGGGCCAGGCCAACCACCCCGACTGGAAGACCGTGGCCTACGGCGTCGATGGCAAGGTGGCGCTGCCCAATGGCTCCATAGGTTTCCGCTGGGGCAAGGAGGGTCGTCCCGACAAGGGCCTGTGGAACCTGGAGGACAAGGATGCACGCAACGGCAACGATGTGAAGCTCAAGCTCTCGGTGCTCGAGGATGGCGCCCAGGCGCATGAGGTGGCCGATGTGGCCTTCCCATATTTCGGCGGCCTGGAAACACCCAACTTCCAGGCCAACGACCAGGGCCATGACGTGGTGCTGCGCCGCGTGCCCATTACCCATCTCGACCTGCAGGGCGAGGGCGTGAGCGGCCGCGTGGCCGTGGCCACGGTGTTCGACCTGCAGGTGGCGCACTATGGCGTGCACCGCGGCCTGCCCGGAGAGCCGGCCGACGGCGGCTACGACGCCAATGCCCCCTACACCCCGGCCTGGCAGGAAAGCATCACCGGCGTGCCGCGCGACCAGATCATCACCATAGCGCGCCAGTTTGCCGACAACGCCGACAAGACCCAGGGCAAGTCCATGGTCATCATCGGCGCCGGCATGAACCACTGGTACCACTGCGACATGAACTACCGCGGCATCATCAACATGCTGATGATGTGCGGCTGTATCGGCCAATCGGGCGGTGGCTGGTCGCACTACGTGGGCCAGGAAAAGCTGCGCCCGCAGACGGGCTGGACGGCGCTGACCTTTGCGCTGGACTGGATACGTCCACCGCGCCAGCAAAACGCCACCAGCTTCTTCTATGCCCACACCGACCAGTGGCGCTACGAGAAAGTGGGTGTCGATGAGGTGCTCTCGCCGCTGGCCGACAAGGCCGCCTACCAGGGCAGCATCATCGACTTCAACGTGCGCTCCGAACGCATGGGCTGGCTGCCCAGCGCGCCGCAGCTGCAGGCCAACCCGCTGCAGGTGGTCAAGGACGCCCAGGCCAAGGGAATGGATCCCAAGGACTATGTGGTGCAGTCGCTGAAAAACGGCTCGCTCGCCATGAGCTGCGAAGACCCGGACAACCCGCTGAACTGGCCGCGCAACCTGTTCGTGTGGCGCTCCAACCTGCTGGGCAGCTCGGGCAAGGGGCACGAGTATTTCCTCAAGCACCTGCTGGGCACCAAGCACGGCGTGCAGGGCAAGGATCTGGGCCCGCAGGATGCCAAGCCGCAAGAGGTGAAGTGGTACGACCAGGCGCCCGAGGGCAAGCTGGATCTGCTGGTGACGCTGGACTTCCGCATGAGCACCACCTGCCTGTATTCCGACATCGTGCTGCCCACGGCCACCTGGTACGAGAAGAACGACCTGAACACCAGCGACATGCACCCCTTCATCCACCCGCTGTCCGCCGCGGTGGACCCGGCCTGGCAGGCCAGGAGCGACTGGGAGATCTACAAGGGCTTCGCCAAGGCCTTCAGCGAGGTCTGTGTCGGTCACCTGGGCGTGGAAAAGGAGGTCGTGCTCACGCCCATCATGCATGACACCCCCGCGGAGCTTGCCCAACCCTATGGCGTCAAGGACTGGAAGAACGGCGAGGTGGAGTTGATCCCCGGCGTCACCGCGCCTCAAGTTACCGTGGTCGAGCGCGACTACCCCAACACCTACGCGCGCTTCACGGCCCTGGGGCCGCTGATGGACAAGCTGGGCAACGGCGGCAAGGGCATTGGCTGGAATACCGAGACCGAGGTCGAGCAGCTCGGCGACCTGAACGGCCGGGTGCGCGAGGATGGCGTGACGCAGGGCAGGCCGCGCATCGTCAGCGACATCGACGCCACCGAGACCGTGATGATGCTCGCGCCCGAGACCAACGGCCATGTGGCCTGCAAGGCCTGGGAGGCCCTGGGCAAGCAGACCGGGCGCGACCATGTGCACCTGGCGCTGCACCGCGAGGACGAGAAGATTCGCTTTCGCGACATCCAGGCGCAGCCGCGCAAGATCATCTCTTCGCCCACCTGGTCGGGGCTGGAGAGCGAGAAGGTCAGCTACAACGCCGGCTACACCAACGTGCA
>JAFEES010000211.1 GCA_018240995.1 Pseudomonadota bacterium
GCGATGACCTCGGCCGGGCTCTCGGGGTGCACCAGCACCTTGGCCTGCGGGTGCTCTTTCTTGAGCAGCTCCAGCTCCAGCGCCTTGAACTCGTCGTGCACGATGCAGGCGCCGTTCCAAAACAGCATGTCGGCGCCGGTCTCGCGCCGGATGTAGTCGCCCAGGTGGCGATCCGGCGCCCACAGGATCTTGTGGCCCTTGTCTTTCAGCGCGCGCACGATGTCCAGAGCGCAGCTGGACGTGACCAGCCAGTCGGCGCGCGCCTTCACGGCCGCGCTGGTGTTGGCGTAGACGACCACGGTGCGATCCGGGTGCGCATCGCAGAAGGCCGAAAACTCGTCGATGGGGCAGCCCAGGTCTAGCGAGCAGGTGGCGTCCAGGTCGGGCATGAGCACGGTCTTCTCGGGCGACAGGATCTTCGCCGTCTCGCCCATGAAGCGCACGCCGCTCACCACCAGGGTCTGCGCGGCGTGGTCGCGGCCAAAGCGCGCCATCTCCAGCGAGTCGCTGACGATGCCGCCGGTCTCCTCGGCCAGGTCCTGCAGATCCGGGTGCACGTAGTAGTGCGACACCATGACGGCGTTCTTTTCCTTGAGCAGGCGGCGGATCTCGTCCTTCAGGCGCGCGCGTTCGTCGGGCGATGGCTCGGGCGGCACGCGCGCCCAGGCGTGGCGCGTGGAGCAGACGGCACCGCCCTCGGGCTGCTCGTACTCGACTTCCTTCAAGGTGGTGGTGTTCATGCCAGCTCCTGCAGGCGCATGGAAAAGTCCGTGGCCTTCACATCCTTGGTCAGCGTGCCTATGGAGATGCGATCCACGCCCGTCTCGGCGAGCGCGCGCAGGCCCTCCAGCGTCACCCCGCCCGATATCTCCAAGATGGCGCGTCCGGCATTGATTTCAACCGCCTGGCGCAGCGTGGGCAGGCCCATGTTGTCCAGCAGCACCATCTTCGCGCCGGCGTCTAGCGCCTCGGTGAGCTGCTCCAGCGTCTCCACCTCGATCTCGATGAAGGCGGCGCGCGCCGCCACGGCCTCGGCCGCGCGCAGCACCGCCGTCACGCCACCGGCGGCGGCGATGTGGTTTTCCTTGATCAGCACGGCGTCGTGCAGGCCTATGCGGTGGTTCACCCCGCCGCCCACGCGCACGGCGTACTTTTGCGCCAGGCGCAGGCCGGGGATGGTCTTGCGCGTGTCCACGATCGCGGCGCGCGTGCCCTTCACGGCCTCCACATAGCTGGCGGTCTTGGTGGCCACGGCGGACAGCAGCTGCAAGAAGTTCAGCGCCGTGCGCTCGGCCGAGAGCAGCGCGCGCGCGTCGCCCGCTATCTCCAGCACCACCTGGTCGGGGGCGCAGCGCTGGCCCTCGGCCACCAGCCAGGTCAGCTGCACGGCGGGGTCGAGCGCGCGCAGCGCGGCCTCGACCCAGGGGGCGCCGCAGATCACGGCGGCTTCGCGCGCCAGGATGCGCGCCTTGGCGCGGCGCCCGGCGGGCACCAGGGCAGCGGTCAGGTCACCACTGCCCACGTCTTCCTGCAGGGCGCGGGCCACATCGGCACTGGCAAGGGCGGCAACAGATTCGGGAGTCATCACGGAGTCACGGGGCTAAGGTAATGGGGGCATAAGGATAGCCGCAGCGCAAAGGCGGCAGGGCCCGGATGGCTGTTGCCCGGTGCGGATCTGCAGGGCCGAGGCTGGCGCGGCAGCCCTTGGAACAATGACGGCAGGTGATTGAAACCGCCTATTTATCCCGCCAATTGAGCGTAGGCAGCTATTGAAACGCAAGCAAACAAGGCGCAATTCCAGATCCCTGGAATAGACATCCTGCCACCCACACAGGCCAATGCGCCTAGACTCGCCACATCCTCAGCCCAGCAGCCACCGCACCATGAGCCAGACCACCGCCGCCACCGGCACGCCCTACGGCACCCTGCCCCCGGCCTCGCCCCTGCCCCAGCGCCGCCCCATCAGCCTGCCGCGCCTGGCGCAGATGCGCGCGGCGGGCGAGAAGATCACCATGCTGACGGCCTACGACGCCACCTTTGCCGCCGTGGCCGATGCCGCGGGGGTGGAAAGCATCCTGGTCGGCGACTCGCTGGGCATGGTCTGCCAGGGCCTGCCCAGCACCGTGGGCGTGTCGCTGGACACCATGGCCTACCACACCGAGAGCGTGACGCGCGGCTTGCACCGCGTGCAGGGCACGGCCTGGGTGGTGGCCGACCTGCCCTTTGGCAGCTACCACGAGAGCCGCGAGCAGGCGCTGAAGAGCGCCAGCCGCCTGATGCAGGCCGGCGCGCACATGGTCAAGCTGGAGGGCGGCGGCTGGACGGCGCCCACGGTGCAGTTTCTGGTCGAGCGCGGCATCCCCGTCTGCGCCCACCTGGGGCTGACGCCGCAGACCGTGCATGCCCTGGGCGGCTACCGCGTGCAGGGCAAGGACGAGCAGGCCGCGCAGCAGCTGCGCCGCCACGCACTGGAGCTGCAGGACGCCGGCGCCGCCATGCTGGTGCTGGAGATGGTGCCCGCCGCCCTGTCCGCCAGCCTGACGGCCGAGCTGCCGCACTGCCACACCATTGGCATAGGCGCGGGCAAGGGCACGGCCGGCCAAGTGCTGGTGATGCACGACATGCTGGGCGTGAACCTGGGCAAGAACCCGAAATTCGTGCGCGACTTCATGCAGGATGCCGGCAGCGTGCGTGGCGCCATGCAGGCCTATGTGCAGGCGGTGAAGAATGGCAGCTTCCCCGACGACGCCTTGCACGCCTGGTAGGGCCGGTCGCCAAGACACCCGCATCATGCGCAGCACATCGTGGGTCGCCTTGGCGGCAGCGCTGTTCATACTCGCCACGGGCATGCAGCTGCCGCCACTGGTGGCGTCGCATTTCGACCTGGCGGGCCATGCCAATGCCTTCATGACGCGCGGCAAGTACCTCACGCTGATGGTGCTGGTCGCCACCGGTCTGCCGCTGGCCATTGGGGTCAGCGCGCGCTGGCTGGCAACCCTTCCCGACAACCTCATCAACCTGCCCCACAAGGCCTATTGGCTGGCCCCCGAACGCCGGGCCCGTGCGCTCGCGGCGCTGACCACCCACCTGGAACGCTTCAGCTGGGCGCTGGCGGTGTTTTTGTGCTACCTGCATTGGCTCATAGTGCGCGGCCAAGTCCGCCCCGCACCACGCCTGGCCCAGGGCCCCTTTCTTGCGGGCCTGCTGGTGTTTCTGGGCTTCGTCGTGGTGTGGTTGGTATTGTTGTACCGGCGGTTTCGCCGCATTCCCTGAACCCTGTCATGCAAATCACTCGCACCATTCCTGACCTGCGCGCCGCCCTCGCCGCGCACTCTGGCGGGGGCCGCCCCGCCTTCGTGCCCACCATGGGCAATCTGCACGACGGCCACATCGCCCTGGTGCGCCAGGCCCGGCCGCTGGGCGAGGTGCTGGTCACGAGCATCTTCGTGAACCGCCTGCAGTTTCTGCCACATGAAGATTTTGATAGCTACCCGCGCACTTGGGACGCCGACTGCGCCCGGCTGGAAGCCGCGGGCTGCGACATCGTCTTCGCACCGCGCGAGCGTGACCTGTATCCCGAGCCGCAGACCTTCAAGATCCAGCCCGACCCGGCGCTGGCCGACATCCTGGAAGGCCACTTTCGCCCCGGCTTTTTCACCGGCGTGTGCACCGTGGTCATGAAGCTGTTTGCCGCCGTGCTGCTGCCCAGCGGCGGCGGCACGGCCGTGTTTGGCAAGAAGGATTACCAGCAGCTGATGGTGATACGCCGCATGGTGGAGCAGTTTGCGCTGCCGATCACTATCGCCTGCGGCGACACCAGCCGCGCCGGCGACGGCCTGGCGCTGAGCTCGCGCAACGGCTATCTTGACGCCGGCCAGCGCGCCCAGGCCGTGCAGCTGGCCCAGGCCCTGCAGGCTCTGGCCCAGGCCGCGCTGGCCGGCGGCACGCCATTGGCCCGGCTGGAGGAGCAGGCCCTGCAGGCCCTGGCGGCCCAGGGCTGGGCACCGGACTACCTGACGGTGCGCCAGCGCCACGACCTGCAGCCGCCGCAGGCCGGCGCCGCTGCCGGCACCCTGGTGGCCCTGGGCGCGGCGCGCCTGGGCGGCACGCGGCTGATCGACAACCTGGAGTTTTAGGCTCAACGACCTATGTGGGAGCGGCTTCAGCCGCGAACGGCACCGATCGCGGCTGAAACCGCTACTACCGTGCGTTATCTGGGTCGTATTGTTTTTAAGGCGCCGCCCCGAACCGCGCCAGGATCAGATCCCGGACGCGGCTGGCGGCCGGCGTCAGTGCCAGCTGGCGCGGCCAGACCACGTTCAAATGGGTGCGCAGCTGCGCGCCCTCCAGCGGCAGCAGGCGCGGCAGCCCCTGCCCGGCCAGTTGGCCAAAACTGCACGGCGCGAACGCCACGCCCAGGCCGCGCTGGGCCATCAGCAGCATGGGCAGGGTCTCGCCGCCCCAATACACCACGTTGGGCACAAAGCCCGCCTGCTGGCAGGCGCGCAGCACCATGTCGGAGATGCCGGTACCCAGGGGCGAGCGGTGCAGCAGAAAGCGCTCGTGGCGCAGGTCGGCCAGCCGCATCCGGTCGGCGCCCGCCAGCGGGTGGGCCGGGGGCAGCGCCAGATGCAGGGGCTCGTCCATGATGACGCGGCTCTCCAGCTCGGGGGCGGTGTACTCGCTGCGCGAGATGATCAGGTCCAGGCCGCGCTCGCGCAGGCGCTGCAGCATGTAGCCGGCCTCGCCCTCCTGCACATCGACGGTGATGTCCAGGCCGCAGGCAGCGAGGTCTTCCATCACGGCGGGCATGACGAACAGGCTGGCCGCCGTGGCGCAGCCTATGTGCACCGTGCCGCGCGCGCCCTGCTCGGCCTCGCGCAGCTCGCGGCGCATGGTCTGCAGCTGGGCCAGCAGCGCCTTGGCGCGCAGGTAGAACAGCTCGCCCGTGGCCGTGGGCGCCAGGCGGTGGCCGCTGCGGTCGAACAGGCTGACCTTGAGCTCACCCTCCAGCTTGCG
>JAFEES010000212.1 GCA_018240995.1 Pseudomonadota bacterium
GTTCACGCAATGCCGGCGTGGCTTTCTGGCTGTTTCTCCCTCTCCCCTCGCGGGAGAGGGCTGGGGAGAGGGGGAGGCACCAGGGCCGCGCTCGTTGGCCCAACCCCCTCTCCCCCGGCCCCTCTCCCGCGAGGGGAGAGGGGAGAAAACCCGGCGCTGCGATTGGTGTCGTGGTTGATGTTCTTGTTGAGGCTCAGGCCGCTTGCAGGGTGAGGCGCCCGGCCAGCATTTCCTCGGCAAACATCTCGGCCGTGCGGGCAGCCGCCGCGGTCATGATGTCCAGGTTGCCGGCGTACTTGGGCAGGTAGTCGCCCAGGCCCTCGACCTCCAGGTAGATGGAGACGCGCTGGCCGTCGAACACCGGGCCGTTGACCAGTTTGTAGCCGGGCACGTACTTCTGCACCTGCTCGATCATGTCGTGGACGGACTGGGTGATGGCGGCCTGGTCGGGCTCGCCTTCGGTCAGGCAGTGCACGGTGTCGCGCATGATCAGCGGGGGCTCGGCCGGGTTGATGACGATGATGGCCTTGCCGCGCTTGGCGCCGCCCACGCGCTCGATGGCGCCGGCGGTGGTGCGGGTGAATTCGTCGATGTTCTTGCGCGTGCCGGGGCCGGCGGAGCGGCTGGAGACGGTGGCGACGATCTCGCCGTAGGCGACCGCCTGCACGCGGCTCACCGCCGCGACCATGGGGATGGTGGCCTGGCCGCCGCAGGTGACCATGTTGACGTTCATCTCGCCCTTGCCGACATGCTCCTTCAGGTTCACCGGGGGCACGCAGTAGGGGCCGATGGCCGCGGGGGTCAGGTCTATCATCAGCGCGCCCTGCTCATTGACCTTGCGCGAGTTCTCGGCATGCACGTAGGCGCTGGTGGCGTCGAAGACGATTTGCACGCCGTCCTGCTTCATGTGCGGGATCAACCCGTCCACGCCCTCGTGGGTGGTCTTGATGCCCATCTCGCGCGCGCGCTTGAGGCCGTCGGACTCGGGGTCTATGCCCACCATCCACACGGGCTCCAGCACGGGGCTGCGCTGCAGCTTGGCCAAGAGGTCGGTGCCGATGTTGCCCGGGCCTATCAGGGCGCATTTGATCTTGCGGGTCATGAATGTCCTTTCATTGCGTCATTCGGTGAAGGCGATGGAGCATTCGCCCAGGCCCTCGATGGTCATGTGGAAACGGTCGCCCGCCTGCGCGGGCACCAGCGGGGCGAGCGAGCCCGACAGGATCAGCTCGCCGGCCTTGAACGGTATGCCGAAGGCCCCCAGGGTGTTGGCCAGCCAGGCCACGGCCTCGGCCGGGTGACCTTGCACGGCGCTGCCCAGGCCGCTGCCCGCGGCTGCGCCGTTCTTGCGCATCTGCATGGCGGCGGCGGCCAGGTCCAGGCTGCGCGGATCGGTGTGCTGGCGGCCTACGACGAAGACGCCGCAGCTGGCGTTGTCGGCCACCGTATCCTGGATCTTGATCTTCCAGTCGTGGATGCGCGAATCGACGATCTCGAAGCAGGGCGCCACCCATTCGGTGGCATCCATCACATCCTGGCGCGTCACGCCGGGGCCCTGCAGGTCTTTTTTGAGCATGAAGGCGATCTCGCCCTCGGCGCGCGGCTGTATCAGGCCGGAGCGGGACAGCGACACGCTGGCGCCGTCGTCGTACTGCATGGTGTTCGTGAGAAAGCCGAAGTCGGGCTGGTGTACGCCCAGCATGTCCTGCACGGGCTTGCTGGTCACGCCAATCTTCTTGCCGATGACGCGCTCGCCGTCCTGCTCACGCCGCGCCAGAAAGCGCAGCGAGATGCGGTAGGCGTCTTCCACCGTCAGCTCATGGGTATCGCTCAAGGGGGCGATGGTGCGGCGCGCGCGCAGCGCGTCGTACAGGGCGTCGCCCAGTTGTTCGGTCAGGCTCATGGTCATCCGTTCTTCAGGAAGTCGATACAGGCGCGGTTGAACATCTCGCGGTGCTCCACCTGCACCCAGTGGCCACAGCGATTCACCAGCACCATGCGCGCCCGCGGGCAGTTGTCCATCAGCTTGGTGGTGCCGCTGACCGGGTTGAACAGGTCGTTCACGCCCCAAAAGCCAAACACCGGGCAGCGCAGCTCGTGCAGGCGCGCCGTCATGTTGGGCACCTTGAGGATGGAGCGCGCCGCCTGGGTCTGCGTCTCGGCAATCGGCGCGCGCTCGTTGATGATGTCGTCGGTGAGCAGTTGCGGGTCGAACAGCTGCATGGTCATCACGGCGCGCATGGCCTCGGCGCCGGTCTTGCCGGACTGGTAGATCTGGAACATGTTGGCGATGCCGGGCATGGCCAGGTAGGTGTCCAGATCCTCCACGCCGCCGGGCGCCATCAAGATCAAACGCTTGACCTCGTCGGGGTAGGCCAGCGCATAACCGAGCGCCACCGCGCCGCCCAGCGAGTTGCCCAGCAGCGTGATGTTTTTCAGGCCCAGCGCATCCACCAGGCCCTTCAGGCCGGCGACGAAGAAGTCCAGGTCATATTGCTCGATGTCGGGCTTGCTCGACAGGCCGTAGCCCAGCAGGTCCGGCACGATGCAGCGGTAGCCGGCCTGGGCAAAAACCGGGTAGTTGCCCTTGAAGTTGCTGTAGCCGCTGGCGCCGCCGCCCGCGCCGTGCAGGAAGATGACGGCCTCGCCCTCGCCCTGCTCGTGGTAGTGAATGCGTTGCGCGGCGCCCGCCACGGGGGCGATGTCGGCAAACTTGCCGACGGGAATGGGACTGTTCTGGGTCATGAAGGTACTCGGCTGGTAATCATTGCGAAGCGGCGGCCGTCCACAGCTTGGGCAGGCCGGGGTCGGTGGCGCGTATGAATTGCTTGAGCAGGTTGCGCAGCAGGGCCGACTCGGCCTCGCCCATGCGCTCCACCACGTCGGCCTCCTCGGCCTTGGCGGCGGCGATGGCATGCAGGATGGAATCGCGCCCCAGGTTCGTCAGCACATACGCGGATTGCTCATTTTTTTGCAGCATCCCGCGGTCGCACAGCTGCTGCAGCAGCACGGCGCCCACGTCTATGCCGGTGTAGGCGATGTGCGCGGCAATGTCGGCCGCGCCCAGGGGTTCGCGCACGGACAGCAGCGACAGCACGAAGAAGTCGGCGTCCGACAGGCCGCGCTCGTTCAGCAGCGCACGGATGCCGCCCAGGAACTGGTAGTGCGCGCGGCCCAGCAGGTAGCCCAGCAGGTTCTCTGAATACAGGCTGGCGGCCGTGTCGGCCTGCGCCTCGGTGGAGACGGCCAGCGCCTTGTGCGAGGCCAGCGCGTACTTGCCGGTCACGTACAGCAGCGGCGGGCGCTGCGTGCGATCGTAGGACAGCACCTCGCCGACGAAGATGATGTGATCCCCGCCGTCGTACTGGAACATGGTCTTGCACTGAAAGCGCGCGCTGCAACCGGGCATCAACGGGGCGTCGCTCACGCCCTGCTCCAGGGTCTGCTGGCCAAACTTGTCCTCGCCGGCGCGGGCAAACAGGTTGGACAGCGCCTCCTGCTCCTGCGACAGGATGTGCACGTTCCAGTGCGCGCCGCTGGTGAAGGCATCCAGGCTGCGCGCGTTCTTGGCCAGGCTCCACAGCACCAGCGGCGGGTCGATGGACACCGAGTTGAAGCTGTTGGCCGTCACCCCCACCGGCGTGCCGTCCGGCGCGCGCGTGGTGACGATGGTGACGCCCGTGGCAAACATGCCCAGCGCCTGGCGGAAGTCCTTGGGGTCGAAATGTTGCGTTTGATCCATGTGCGCTCCTTGGCCAATGTGGGTGCAGCATGCCCGCCGCGCGGCGCGCCCGAATCCCTCACTTGGACTATCCCGCTTCCCGGGGCTTTTCCGTTAGTCCGTCCGGACGATGAACAAAGCCTGCGTTCGCACGACGATGCAGCCACACCATGAACAGCCATGGCCTCAACCCACCCCGGAGACACCGCATGAGCACCGCCCACGACGATTACCTGACCCCCGATGCCCTCACGCTGATAGCGCGCGCCCGCGCCCTCGTGCCCAAGCTGGCCGAGCGCGCCTTTGCCGCCGACCGCGACGGCCGCGTGTTGCCCGAGACCATCCAGGAAATCGCCGACGCCGGCCTGTACCGCGTGCTGCAGGCCAAGCGCTTTGGTGGCTACGAGCTCGACCCGCGCGTGTTCTACACCATACAGATGACGCTGGCCGAGGGCTGCATGTCCACCGCCTGGATGTATGGCGTGCTGGGCGTGCACCCCTGGCAGCTGGCGCTGTTTCCCGAGCAGGCGCAGCAGGACGTGTGGGCCAGTGACACGGGCACGCGCATCGCCTCCACCTACATGCCCACCGGCAAGGCCACCCCGGTGGAGGGCGGCTACCGCTTCAGCGGCCGCTGGGGCTTTTCCACCGGCTCCGAGCATTGCGACTGGATCTTCCTGGGCGGCCTGCTGCCCAAGAAGGACGGCTCGGGCGCGCTGGAGCATGTCACCTTCCTGCTGCCCAAGTCGGACTACCGCATCGAGGAAAACTGGGACGTGATCGGTCTGCGCGGCACCGGCAGCCATGACATCGTGGTGGAAGACGTCTTCGTGCCCGAGCACCGCACCCAGCGCACCAACGACCACAGCGACGCCGGCTGCCCGGGTCGCGCCACCAACCCCGGCTGGCTCTACCGCATCCCCTTCACCCAGGTGTTCCAGCGCGCCGTGTCCTCGGCCTGCATTGGCGCGCTGGACGGCGCCATCGACAGCTTCCGCCAGCGCTCGCTGGCGCATATCGGCAAGCATGGCATCAAGATGGCCGAGGACGTGAACGCCCAGCAAACCGTCACCGAAGCCATGATGGCCAGCGATCAACTCAAACTGGTGCTGTTTCGCAACTACGCCCGCATCGTGCACTGCGCCAAGACGGGCGAGGCCATGCCGGTGGAAGAGCGCCTGCTGCAACGCGCCCAGGCGGCCAGCGTACCCAAGCTGACGTTCAACTGCGTCAACGAGCTGCTGCGCGCCTGCGCCGCCTCTGGCACCTTCAAGAGCAACCCCATCGAGCG
>JAFEES010000213.1 GCA_018240995.1 Pseudomonadota bacterium
TCGTTAAGCTGGTTTTCAGGGCCCACGGAGCACAGTGGTGCGCGGCCACTTTCCATGGGCGGGGAGTATTGAGTGAATCCAAGGCAGACGCCGCCGCCCGCAGGGACGGCGCCGATTTTCAAAGGCGTGCCGCTGCATGCGGCCTGGCGCCACGGCTGGGCCGTGCTGGCGCTGATCATTGCCTGGCTGGCCGCCACGGCCTGGATGCGCCCGCTGATGCTGCCCGACGAGGGGCGCTACGCCGCCGTGGCCTGGGAGATGCTGCGCTCGGGCGATTGGCTCACGCCCACGCTGGACGGCCTGCCGTTCTTCCACAAGCCGCCGCTGTTTTACTGGATCACCGGCGCGGCCCTGTGGCTGGCGGGGCCGACCGAGCTCGCGGCGCGCGCCGCGTCCATTGTCGGCGCCACGCTGGGCGCGTTCTCGCTGTACCTGTTCACGCGGCGCTGGTGCGGCGCGGCGGCGGCACGCCGGGTGCTGGTGCTGCTGCTGGCGCAGCCGCTGTTTTTCGTGGCCGCGCAGTTTGCCAACCTGGACATGCTGGTGGCCGGCTGCATCACGGCCACGGTGCTGGCCCTGGCGCATGCCGCACTCGGCTTTGAGCAGGGCCTGCCGCACCGCCGCGTGCTGTGGCTGGGCTATGGCCTGGCGGCGCTGGGGGTGCTGGCCAAGGGGCTGATCGGCTTCGTGCTGCCGGCCATGATCGTGGGCCTGTGGCTGCTGCTGCGCCGGCGCTGGCGTACGCTGCTGGCGCTGTTGTCGCTGCCCGGGCTGCTGCTGTTTGCGGCCCTGGCCGGGCCCTGGTTCGTGGCCATGCAGCAGCGCTTCGACGGTTTTTTGCACTACTTCTTCGTGGTGCAGCATTTCCAGCGCTTTTCCGCCAGCGGCTTCAACAACGCGCAGCCGTTCTGGTTCTACCCGGTGGTGGTGGCGCTGTGCAGCCTGCCGGCCGTCCTGTGGCTGCGCGGCGCGTTTGCGCGCGGCTACTTCAGGGCGCCAGGCGTGCAGGGGGCGGTGCGCCTGCTGATGCTGCTGGCCATGGGCGTGGTGCTGCTGTTTTTCTCGGCGCCAAAGTCCAAGTTGCTGGGCTACATATTGCCGGCCGTGCCGCCGCTGGCCTGGCTGATCGCCGACGCCAGCGCGCAGGCCGGCGAGTCGCTGGCACGGCGGCGCCGCTGGTGGCTCACGCTGGCCTGCGGCGCGGCGCTGGGGCTGTCGCTGGTGGTTGGCCTGAGCCTTGACCCGCGCCACTCCGAGCGCGGCCTGGGGCTGGCCCTGCGCGCCCAGCACCAGGACGGCGAGCCGGTGATCATGCTGCGTGGCTACTGGTACGACGTGCCCTTTTACGCACGCCTGCGCCAGCCCGTGCTGGTGGTCGACGACTGGGGCGACCCGGCCATCGCCCAGCGCGACAACTGGCGCAAGGAGGTGGCAGACGCTGGTGAGTTCGACCCGGCGCGCGCCAGGCAGCTGCTGCTGCCGCCCCAGGCCCTGCACGCCGCCCTGTGCCAGGCGCGCGTGACCTGGGTGATAGGCACCACGCAGTCGGCCGCCGAGCTCGGCCTGCCGGCGCAGGCCCAGGCGGTGTATGCGCAGCGCGGCCTGACGCTGTGGCGCGTGGCGGCCGGCAAGGAGCTCAAGCCACCCTGCGCTTGAAGCCTGGCGGCGTGTTTGCTTTTATATTGATAGCTATAGGCGCTTGTAAACAGGGCGTTTGAGCCTGAAATTGCCTTAATCCACCCTGGCGCCAGAGGCCTTCACCACTTGCTGGTACTTGGCACGCTCGGCGGCCATGAAGGCGTCGAACTGCTCGGGCGTGGTGGGCACGGGCTCGGCCATCAGGGCACCGAAGCGGGTCTGCGTCTCGGGGGCCTTGAGCGCGTCGGTGAAGGCCTTGTTCAGCCGGGCGATCACCGGCTTGGGCGTGCCGGCCGGGGCCACCAGGCCCCACCAGGTGTCTATGGCAAAACCCTTGAAGGTATTGGATAGCGGCGGCACGCCGGGCAGCATGGGGCTGGCGGCCAGCGAGGTGACGGCCAGCGCCTTGAGCTTGCCGGACTTGATGTTGGGCGCGGCGGCGGCCAGGTTGTCGATGTTGAAGTCCACCTCGCCGGCCAGCAACGCCAGCTGCGCCGGGCTGGCGCCGCGGTAGGGTATGTGCAGGGCGTAGATGCCTGCCTTTTGCTTGAACATCTCGCCCGCCAGGTGGCCGGCGCTGCCGTTGCCGCCGCTGCCGTAGTTGAGCCTGCCGGGGTTTGCCTTGGCGTAGGTGATCAGGTCTTGCAGGCTGTTGATGCCCAGCTGCTGGGCGCGCGCGGCGTTCACCACCAGCACGTTGGGCACGCGCACCATCTGCGTGATGCCGGCGAAGTCCTTGGCCGCGTCATAGGGCATGCGGCTGTACAGCCAGGGGTTGACGGCATGCGTGGCCGTGGCGGCAATGCCTATGGTCAGGCCGTCGGGCGCGGACTTGGCCACCAGGTCGGCGCCGATGTTGCCGCCGGCGCCGGCCTTGTTGTCGATGATCACCACGCCCAGCGCATCGCGCACGCGCTCGGCCAGGGCGCGCGCCGTGACGTCGATGGGGCCGCCCGGCGCATAGGGCACGACCAGGCGGATGGGGCCGTCCTGGGCATGGCTCAAGGGGGTGAAGGCGGCTGCGGCAATGGCTGCCGCTGAGTGAAGAAGTTGTCTGCGGTTCATGGATGGATGGGCTGGAGAGTAAAAAAAGCGATTCCGGCTGCCCGCAGGCAGCATGCGGCGCGCGGCCCGGGCGGCTTCAGCCGCCGTGCTTGTCGGCCTCGGAGGTGAAGGAGTCGGCGTAGAACTCGTCCGCCGGCAGGCCGCGCTGCTCGCCATAGGCGACGCGTGCCGAATCGACCACGATGGGCGCGCCGCAGGCATAGACCTGAAAGCCCGAGAGGTCGGCAAAGTCATCCAACACGGCCTGGTGCACCAGGCCGGTGCGGCCCGTCCATTCGTCTTCGGGCAGGGCGTCGGACACCACCGGCACGTAGTACAGGTTGGGCAGGTCGGCCAGGCGCTCGCGTATCCAGCCATCCATGTACAGGTCGCGCGGGCGGCGTCCGCCCCAGTACAGCGCGGCGGGGCGCGTGATTTGCTGGTGCTGCATGCGTTCGAGCAGCGCCTTGATGGGCGCGAAGCCCGTGCCCGAGGCCAGCAAGATCATGGGTTTGGCCGAGTCCTCGCGCAGGAAGAAGCTGCCGAACGGCCCCTCCACGCGCAGGATTTCCTTTTCCTTCATGGCGCCGAACACATGGTCGGTGAACTTGCCGCCCGGCATGTGGCGTATGTGCAGCTCCAGGCCGGGCACGGCCTCTTGCGTGTGCGGCGCATTCGCCATGGAGTAGGCGCGGCGCGAGCCGTCACGCAAGATGAATTCGATGTACTGGCCCGCGTGGTAGCGGAACTGGTCGTTGGCCGGCAGCTGCAGGCGCAGCTGCATCACGTCGTGCGAGGCGCGCGTGAGCGTGGTCACGCGCACCGGCAGCTTCTTGATGGGGTAGGCGCTTTCGTCCGTGACCTGGCGCGACTCCAGCACCACGTCGGTCAGCGGGCGCGCGCAGCAGGTCAGCACATAGCCGGCTTCTTCTTCCTCCACGCTCAGGGCCTTGTGCTGGTGCTCGCCATGCACCACCGAGCCGCTCAGCTTCTTGCACTTGCACGAGCCGCAGGCGCCGTCCTTGCAGCCATAGGGCAGGCCCACGCCGCTGCGTATGGCGGCCGCCAGGATGGCTTCGTCGTTCTGTGCCTGGAATGTGCGGCCGCTGGGCTGCACGCTGATCTGAAAGGCCGCTGGCGCGGTCTGTGGGCTCGTCATGTATGGGTATCCTTGGACGTTTTTCCTCTGGGGGCCTAGGCCCCCGCATCGCTCGACGGAGCCGATTTTGCCCTCAAACCAAAACCCTCTCGGCGCCCTGCCGGCGCGCTTTCGGCGCCAGCGCCTGCTCATCATCGGCTGCGGCGACGTGGGCCTGCGCGTGGCGCGCGGCCTGCCGGCGCGCCTGCGTGTGCTGGCGCTGACCTCATCACCGGCGCGCGTGCGCGAGCTGCGCGCCGCCGGCATCACGCCGCTGTTGGGCAACCTGGACGATGCGGCCTCGCTGGCGCGCTTAGGGAGCCTGGCCACGCGCGTGCTGCACCTGGCGCCGCCGCCGGCGGTGGGTGAGCTGGACTCGCGCAGCCTAGCGCTGGCACGCGCGCTGCGCCGGCGTGCGCTGCCGCAGGCGCTGGTCTATGCCTCCACCACGGGCGTGTACGGCGACTGCGCGGGCGACTGGGTGGCCGAGACGCGCCCCGTGGCGCCGGCCACGCCGCGCGCGCTGCGCCGCGTGAATGCCGAACGCGCACTGCGCCAACTGGGGCGCGCGGGCGCGCGCCTGAGCATCCTGCGCGTGCCCGGCATCTATGCGCCCGACCGCGAGGGCGGCACGCCCCGGGCGCGGCTGCTGCGCGGCACGCCGGTGCTGGCGGCGCCCGACGATGTCTACACCAACCATATCCACGCCGACGACCTGGCGCGCGCCTGCCTGGCGGCGCTGTGGCGCGGCGCCGCGCAGCGTTGCTACAACGTGGCCGACGCCAGCGAATTGAAGATGGGCGACTACTTCGACCTGGCGGCCGACCTGTATGGCCTACCGCGCCCGCCGCGCGTGGCGCGCAGCCAGGCCCTGGAGCAGCTGCCGCTGTCGCTGCTGAGCTTCATGGGCGAGTCGCGCCGTCTGGTGACCACGCGCATGACGCGCGAGCTGCGCCTGCGGCTGCGCTACCCAACGGTGCGCGAGGGGCTGGTTGCTAATCCACATCAGTGATCCATCGCGCTGCGCGCCACCTGCGAACCGCACCACCGCCGTCATTCCCGCGCAGGCGGGAATCCAGAGGCGTCGGCAGGGGGGCACTGGATCCCCGCCTGCGCGGGGATGACGATGGCTAGGAGGCTGTCGGACTTGGGAATCGTCGGCTGCAAATTGTCCGCAGCGGCCCA
>JAFEES010000214.1 GCA_018240995.1 Pseudomonadota bacterium
GGCACGCGCACGCAAAGCGCCAGCTACGCGGCGCAGCTGTCCCACTCCATCGCCAGCAACCTGGAGGCCGACCGCACCGCCGTCTCCGGCGTGAACCTGGACGAGGAGGCGGCGCGCCTGATCCAGTACCAGCAGGCCTACCAGGCCTCGGCGAAGATGCTGCAGATCGCGCAGAACATCTTCGACAACCTGATCCAGTCCATGGGACGCTGAGATGAAACGGTTTTCCCTCACCCCTGGCCTTGACATCGTCATCCCCGCGCAGGCGGGGATCCAGTGCTCCCCGCCAAGCTTCCTGGATTCCCGCCTGCCCGGGAATGGCTGTGGTGGGGCTGCCGTGGCGCGCAGCGCAATGAGTCATCGAAAGGAACCACAGGCATGAGCAGCTCCTTCTTTCGCGTCAGCACCGCCAACATGTACGACAGCTCGGTGCGCAACCTGAGCGCGCGGCAAAAGACCCTGGTGGATCTGCAGGAGAACCTGACCTCGGGCAAGCGCGTGGTGCGCCCCAGCGACGACCCCGTGGCCGCGGCGCAGGCCGAGCGCGCCCTCACGCGCATCAGCCGCATACAGACCGAACAGCGCGCGCTGGAGGTGCAGCGCAACGCCATCGGCCTGGCCGAGTCCACGCTGGGCGACGCCATCGGCCTGGTGCAGGAGATGCGCCAGCTCGTCGTGGGCGCCGGCGGCGGCACGCTGAAGAACGAAGACCGCAAGACCTACGCCAACCAGATCCAGAGCCTGCAGGAGCAGCTGCGCGACGTGATCAACCGCAAGGACACCAACGGCATACCGCTGCTGGGCGCTTTGGGCAGCGCGCTGCAGCCCTTCACCGGCCCGCTGAGCAGCAACCCCGACTACCTGTTTGCGGGCCTGCCGGGCCAGGCCAGCAGCGATGGCAGCGCCATTGCCCCTACCGTGGATGGGCATGCGGCGCTGATGTTCGACCCGGTGCGCGACGGCATCTACGGCGCCAGCGTGACGCGCGCCCCGGGCAGCACGCTGACGACCAGCGCCATCACCACCAGCAACCGCGACACGCTGGCCGGCGCTGGCTACGAGCTGCAGATCGGCGGCGTGAGCACCGTAGGCGGCAACACGCAGGTGCAGTACAGCCTGACGAAGAACGGCGTTGCCGTGCCGGGCGGCCCGTTCACGGCATCGGCCGTCACCGGCCAGCCGATACCGGTCACCATCAGCGACGGCGGCACTACCGTGATGAGCTTCAGCCTGCAGGGCACGCCCGCGGTGGGCGACAAGGTGGGCCTGCAGCCCAGCGCCAGCCTGATGAGCTCGGTCGACAGCGCCATCAAAGGTATCACCAACGCCACCAGCAGCACCGAGGCCGCGCAGGCCGTGAGCCAGGCCCTGGCCCATATCGACGCCGGCATGGAGCGCCTGAGCAATATCCGCGGCTACGCCGGCGAGCTGCTCAACCGCGCCGACCGCATCACCGGCGACCAGCAAAACCGCTCCATACAGCTGGAGGCCGACCGCTCGCGCGCCGAAGACCTGGACATGGTCAAGGGCATCTCCGACTTCCAGAACGCCAACGTCGGGCTGGAGGCGGCGCTCAAGTCCTATGCCCAGGTGCAGCGCCTGTCGCTGTTCAACTACATCAACGGCTGAGGCCAGGCCGGTTCGCGGTGAACCACCGTCCCACCGTTGATTGAAGCCTCTTGCGAGCAGCCAGCGAATGTTCAAAGACGCGACAATCGCTGCCTACGCCACCCTGCTTGAATCCACCCCATGGTCCAATCCGTCCTAGGCAGCCTGGTGCTGGGCTACCGTCCCCTGTGGAACGCCGCGCGCAAGCTGGCCGGCGTGCAGCTGTACGTGCATGGCCACGGCAGCCAGCGGGTCGATGCCGCGCACCTGCTGCGCACCCTGCAAGAGCTGTGGAGCGCGACCTCCGCGCCGCTGCTGCTGTCGCCGCGCTCGCAGGCGCTGCTCATCGACCTGCTGCAGCACGCGCCACGCGGCGCGCCCTGGATCGAGGTGCCGGGCGACTGGCTGGCCGCGCCCGCCATACGCGACCACGTCGCCCGGGCCCATGCCCGCGGCCTGCGCCTGGTGTGGCGCGGCACTTTGGACCGCCTGCCCGACGCCGACACCGCGCGCCTGTTCGACAACAGCCTGCTGCAGCTGTCCGGCGGCGACGCCGCCGCCGCGCTGCAGGCCGGCGCCAGTGCGCAGCGCAGCCCGCTGATCGCCGGCCAGATGTACGACAACGTGGCCAGCCGCGCGCTGCTCACGCAGTGCCTGGACCAGGGCGGCGCCCTGGCCGTGGCCGGCTGGCCCATGGAGGACGTGCTCTACAGCCTGCGCCACCAGCCCCTGGCGCCCGCCCACGAGGTGGTGCAAAAGCTGCTCAAGGCCATAGACGCTGACCAATCCATAGACCGGCTGGAGCACATCCTGGGCGAAGACCCGCTGCTGGCCTACCGCTTCCTGAACTACACCAACTCGGCCGCCTTGGGCCTGCGCACGGGCGTCGATTCGCTGCGCCGCGGCCTGGTAATGATGGGCTATGGCTCGCTCTCGCGCTGGCTCTCGGACCAGCTGCCGCACTGCGCCACCGAGCCCGACCTGCGCCCGATACGCAGCGCCATGGTGCTGCGCGCACGCCTGACCGAGCAGCTGCTGGAGTCCGGCGCCGGCACCGAGCTGCGCGGCGAGGTGTACCTGAGCGGCCTGCTTTCGCAGCTCGACGAACTGCTGCGCGAGCCCCTGGGCACCACGCTGCGCCGCCTGCCACTGTCCGAACGCATCTACAACGCCGCCGTGCTGCGCACCGGCCCCTACGCCCCCAGCCTGGAGCTGGCCTGCGCGCTGGAGGGCGAGAGCGCAGGCGCCATCGTCCAGCTGTGCGAGGCGCATGAGCTGGAGCTGGAATACGTGAACCGCGCACTGCTGCGCGTGTTGTCCGAACTGCCCGTCGAGCGCCCGGCGGGGCATTAAGGGCTTGCCGGCACATGCCGTCATGCCCGCGTAGGCGGGCATCCAGCCGTCGCGCCTGATAATCGAAAATCAGTACATTTTTGCCTGCAGCGCCCATGTATAGGCCGCGAGCAGCTATGAAATCATGAGTCCATCCGATTCCCCCGGCGCCAAGCGCGGCGGCTTTTCCTCCGGCCTGGGCGTGCTCGCTGCCGCGCTGGGCTCGGCCGTGGGGCTGGGCAATATCTGGAAGTTCCCCTCGCTCACCGGGGCCAACGGCGGCGCCGGCTTTTTGCTGGTCTACCTGCTGTCCACGCTGCTCATAGGCCTGCCGCTGATGGTGGCCGAGATCGCCATCGGCCGCCAGGCGCGCGCCAACCCGATCTCGGCGCTGCGCCAGCTCAAACCCCATGGCGCGCCCTGGTGGCTGGTCGGCGTGGCGGGCATGGGGGCGGCCTTCCTGATCCTGTCGTTCTACTCCGAGGTCGTGGCCTGGGTGTTTGCCTATGTGGCCAAGGCGCTCACGGGCAGCCTGCTGTCCGCCGACCCGGCGCAGACCCAGGCCAGTTTCGACACCCTGGTGACCGACCCGGTGCAGTCGCTGCTGTGGCAATGGCTGGTGCTGGCCTTCATCGGCTCCATCCTGCTGCTGGGCGTGACCAAGGGCATAGAGGCGGTGACCAAGAAGCTGATGCCGCTGTTGTTCTTGCTGCTGATCCTGCTGTGCGGCTACAGCCTGACGCTGCCGGGCGCGGCCCGGGCGCTGTCGTTTCTGTTCGCGCCCGAGTGGCACAGGATCACACCCGCCGTGGTGCTCACCGCCATGGGGCTGGCGTTCTTCAAGCTGTCCATAGGCATGGGCACGATGATGACCTACGGCAGCTATTTCACGGCCGCGCAGAACATTCCCGCCACCGCCGTGCGCGTCATGCTGGCCGACCTGTCGGTGTCGCTGCTGGCCGGAATGGCCATCTTTCCGGCGGTGTTCAGCTTCGGCTTCGCGCCCTCGGCCGGGCCGTCGCTGGTGTTCATCACCATCCCCGCGGTGTTCGCGCAGATACCGGGCGGGCAGGTGCTGCTGGCGGCCTTCTTCATCCTCACCGCCATTGCCGCTACCGGCGCCATGTTGTCCATCATGGAAGTGCCAGTGGTGATACTGCACGAGCGCCAGGGACTGACGCGCCCGCGCGCCACGCTGCTCACCCTGCTGCTGCTGATGCTGCTGGGCGCCGGCTGCGCCCTGAGCCAGAGCCTGCTGGCGCAGTTCCAGCCCGGCGGACGCACGCTGTTCGACTGGGCCGACTACCTCTCGTCCAACCTGCTCATGCCCGCGGGCGGCATCGCCATCGCCCTCTTCGTCGGCTGGGCCTGGGGCGAGGGCGCGTTCGCCACGCAGCTGTCCAACCACGGCCAGCTGCACAACCGCGCCCTGGCGCGCTGGCTGTGCCTGCTGCTGCGCTGGGTCACGCCGACGTTGATCCTGCTGGTCATGCTGGCCGGGCTAGGGGTGTTTGGCGGCGCCTGATGTCCGGGGCGCTTGCACCACTGGCGATGGCGCCGCATCATGGCCGGCCCGTCAGCCGCCAACAGGAGATGCCATGCCAGCCACCCTCAGCCCCACCCCCTTGTGTCAGCTGCTGGGCTGCCGGCTGCCGCTGCTGCTGGCCGGCATGGGCGGCGTCTCGCGCCATGAACTGGTGGCCGCCGTCACCGCGGCCGGCGGCTTTGGTTTCCTGGGCATGGTGCGCGAGCCGCTGGCGCTCATCGAGCGCGAGGTGGCCCAGCTGCGTGCGCGCACCAGCCAGCCCTTTGGCGTGAACCTGATACCCGCGGGCACGCCCGCCGCCCTGCTGCAAGACCAGGTGGCGTTGTGCATCGCGCTCGGCGTGCCCGTGGTGGGCCTGTTCTGGGACGTGGATCGGCCCCTCATCGCACGCCTGCGCGCCGCCGGCATCACCGTGGTGCACCAGGTGGGCACGCTGCAGGACGCGCTGGACGCGCAGGACGCCGGCGCCCAGGCCCTCATCGCCCAGGGCGTGGAGGCCGGCGGCCATGTGCGCG
>JAFEES010000215.1 GCA_018240995.1 Pseudomonadota bacterium
CATTGCCGAGGTGGAGCTGGTCTCCTGGCATGTGCAGGTGGGCGACGCCATTACCGAAGACCAGCACCTGGCCGACGTGATGACCGACAAGGCCACCGTCGAGGTGCCGTCGCCGATGCACGGCAAGATCCTGGCGCTGGGCGGCCAACCCGGCCAGGTCATGGCCGTGGGGGCGGAACTGGTGCGCCTGGAGGTCGAAGGTGAAGGCAATCTAAAGGAAAATTCGGCTCCAGCACCCACCAGTAAAGCGCAAGCAGCTCCTGTTTCAGTAGCTGCAGCGCCCGCGCCAGCCGCGGCACCGGTGGCGCTGCCTGCCAGCGCACCCGCGCCCAAGGCGGCCCCCGCCAGGGCCACGCGCCCAGCCACGGTGGCACGCAAGGAGGGCGAGCGCCCACTGGCCTCTCCCTCGGTGCGCCGCCGCGCGCTGGATTTGGGTATTGACCTGCGCCTGGTTCACGGCAGCGGCCCGGCCGCGCGCATCGAGCACCACGACCTGGACGCCTTTGCCGCCGGTGGCGGCCAGGTGGCGGCCGTGGGCTCGCAGTACGTCGAGCGCCATGGCGAGGAGGCTATCCCCGTCATCGGCCTGCGCCGCAAGATCGCGCAGAAGATGCAGGACGCCAAGCGCCGCATCCCGCACTTCAGCTACGTCGAAGAGGTGGACGTCACCGAGCTGGAGCAGCTGCGCCAGCAGCTCAACAAGATCCACGGCGCCACGCGCGGCAAGCTCACGCTGCTGCCGTTTTTGGCGCGCGCCATGGTGCTGGCCCTGCGCGACTTCCCGCAGATCAACGCCCGCTTTGACGACGACGCCGGCGTGGTCACGCGCCATGAGGCCGTGCACTTAGGCGTTGCCGCGCAGACCGAGGGCGGCCTGATGGTGCCCGTGCTGCGCCATGCCGAGAGCCTGGACCTGTGGGCCAGCGCCGCCGGCATCGCCCGCGTGGCCGAGGGCGCCAAAGCTGGCCGCCTGGGGCGCGAAGAGCTCACCGGCTCCACCATCACCCTGACCAGCCTGGGGGCCCTGGGCGGCATCGTCAGCACCCCGGTGATCAACCACCCCGAGGTGGCCATCGTCGGTGTCAACCGCATGGTCGAGCGCCCCATGCTGCGCAATGGCCAGGTGGTGGCGCGCCAGCTGATGAACCTGTCGTCCTCGTTCGACCACCGCGTCGTCGATGGCATGGACGCGGCGCAGTTCATCCAGGCGATCCGCCAACTACTCGAAACCCCGGCCCTGCTGTTTGTGGAATGAATGGCATGAAACACCCCCTGAGTCGCCTTCGGCGCCTTCCCCCTCAAGGGGGACGACGCCAGTGGCCGGGCAAAGCCCGCTCCACGGCGTCCGCTGGCCTGGCCTGCTCCGCGGCCATTAGTCCCTTTGCGGTTCAAGGTCAGCTGGTGGTGTTCAACGTAATGGAATACTGAAATGAAAGAACTTTCAACCAAGCTGCTCATCATCGGCGGCGGCCCGGGCGGCTATGTGGCGGCGATCCGCGCCGGCCAGCTGGGCATACCCACGGTGCTGGCCGAAGGCGCGAGCCTGGGCGGCACCTGCCTGAACATAGGCTGCATCCCGTCCAAGGCGCTGATCCACGCCGCCGAGGCCTTCGAGACCGCGCGCCACCAGGCGGCGGGTTCGCAGCTGGGCATACGCGTGGCCGACCCGCAGATCGACATCACCCAGACCGTGCGCTGGAAGGACGGCATCGTCACGCGCCTGACCGGCGGCGTGGGCGCGCTCTTGCGCAAGGCGGGCGTCAAGGTCTTGAAGGGCTGGGCGCAGATCGAGGACGGCAAGACGGCCGTAGTGCAGGTGGACGGCGAGGCCGTGCGCGTGCGCTGCGAGCACCTGCTGCTGGCCACGGGGTCCGACCCCGTGGAGCTGCCCAGCATGCCCTTCGGTGGCGCCATCTGGTCATCGACGGACGCGCTCTCGCCCGACGTTTTACCGAAGCGCCTGGTGGTGGTGGGCGCCGGCTACATCGGCCTGGAGCTGGGCATGGCCTACCGCAAGCTGGGCGTGGAGGTGACGGTGGTCGAGGCCTTGCAGCGCGTGCTGCCCGGCTACGACGAGGAGCTGACCCAGCCGGTGCTGGACGCGCTGACGACAAGCGGCATCGTGCTGCACCTGGGCTGCAGCGTGCAGGGCTGGGACGACGAGCATGGCGTGCATGTGCGCAGCGACGAACGCGCGGAGGAATTCGCGCTGCCCGCCGACCGCGTGCTGATCGCCGTGGGCCGCAGGCCGCGCACGGCGGGCTTTGGCCTCGAATCGTTGCAGCTCACCATGGCCGGCCGCCATGTGGCCATAGACGCGCATTGCCGCACCTCCATGCGCAATGTCTGGGCGATTGGCGACGTGACGGGCGAACCCATGCTGGCGCACCGCGCCATGGCCCAGGGCGAATGCGTGGCCGAGCAGATCGCCGGGCATAACCGCCGCTTCGAGCCCATGGCGATACCCGCCGTGTGCTTCACCGACCCCGAGGTGGTGGTGGTGGGCCGCACGCCGGGCCAGGTGCGCGCCGCCGGCATCGATTGCCTGGACGCCGCCTTCCCCTTCGCCGCCAACGGCCGCGCCATGACGCTGGAGGCCACCGGCGGCTTCGTGCGCGTGGTGGCCAGAAAGAGCGACCACGTCATCCTCGGCTGGCAGGCCGTGGGCCGGGGCGTGTCCGAGCTGGCGGCGGCCTTCGGCCAGTCCATCGAGCTGGGAGCGCGCCTGGAAGACGTGGGCCACACCATCCACGCCCACCCCACGCTGGGCGAGGCTGTGCAGGAGGCGGCGCTGCGCGCACTGGGGCAGGCGCTGCATATCTAACCCTTCCGCAGCCACCTCAAGGGGCGCACCGGTGTTGGCCGGTGCGCCCCTTTTGCGTTGGCGCGCCGACGGCCTGAATTGGTGCACCGCACCGGTGCCTTGCACCAAGCCCCGCACCAAGAGCCGGCAAAGCGCCGCCGCTGCCGGCGATTTCCGCCCGTGACGGCGTTGGCATGGTCGTTGCATGGAACCCTGCGTGGCCGATGGCGGTCACGGGCCATACGCGGCATGTCTGCACGTTGGCTGGATCCACACGCAAGGCACGGGGGGAAGCATGGGAAAACTGAAACTGGTGTTGGTGGGCAACGGCATGGCCGGGGTGCGCGCTCTCGAAGAGCTTTTGAAGATCGCGCCCGACCTGTACGACATCACCATCTTTGGCGCCGAGCCGCACCCCAACTACAACCGCATCCTGCTCTCGCCGGTGCTCGCCGGCGAGCAGACCATCGAGCAGATCGTGCTCAACGACTGGGCCTGGTACCGCGAGCACGGCATCACCTTGCACAGCGGCTGCAGCGTGACCGAAGTGAGCCGTGCGCGGCGCATGGTTCATGCCACGGGCAAGAATGGCGAGGCGATTGCCGTGCCCTACGACCGGCTGATCCTGGCCACCGGCTCCAACCCCTTCATGCTGCCGATTCCGGGCAAAGACCTGGCGGGCGTGCTCGCCTACCGCGACATTGCCGACACCCAGGCCATGATCGATGCGGCCACCCAGTACCGGCACGCCGTGGTCATTGGCGGCGGCCTGCTGGGGCTGGAGGCAGCCAACGGCCTGATGAAGCGCGGGATGCAGGTCACCGTAGTCCATGCCAGCGAATGGCTGATGGAGCGCCAGCTCGACCCCGTGGCCGGGCAGATGCTGCAAAAGGCGCTGCAAGAGCGCGGCATGGAGTTTTTGCTGCAGGCGCAAACCCAAGAGCTGCTGGGCAACGAGGCGGGGCGCGTGCGTGCCGTGCGCTTCAAGGACGGAGCCGAGATCCCCGCCGACCTGGTGGTGATGGCCGTGGGCATACGCCCCAACACCGCCTTGGCCGAATCCATGCGCCTGCATGTGAACCGGGGCATCGTAGTGAACGACACCCTGCAGACCACCACCGACGCGCGCATCTACGCCGTGGGCGAATGCGCCGCGCACCGGGGCACGGCCTATGGGCTGGTGGCACCGCTGTTCGAGCAAGGCAAGGTGCTGGCCAACCACCTGGCCGAGTTCGGCATAGGCCGCTACCTGGGCTCGCAGACCTCGACCAAGCTCAAGGTTACGGGCATAGACCTGTTCTCGGCCGGCGACTTCATGGGCGGCGCGGGCACCGAGGAAATCGTCATGAGCGACCCCGGCGCCGGGCAGTACAAAAAGCTGGTGCTGAGGGACGACAAGCTCGTCGGCGCCTGCCTGTACGGCAACACCGTCGATGGCAGTTGGTACTTCAAGCTGCTGCGCGAGGGCCGCAGCGTGGCCGAGCTGCGCGCCAGCCTGATGTTTGGCGAGAGCAACCTGGGCGACGGCGGCCATGCCGGCCAGAACCAGGCCGCCGCCATGCCCGACGAGGCCGAGGTCTGCGGCTGCAACGGCGTGACCAAGGGCACCATCTGCAAGGCCATCAAGGAAAAAGGCCTGTTCACCCTCGACGAGGTGCGCAAGCACACCAAGGCCAGCGCCAGCTGCGGCTCGTGCACCGGCCTGGTGGAGCAGATCTTGATGGCCACCGTGGGCGGCGCCTACGCCGCCGCCAGCGCCGCCAAGCCGGTGTGCAGCTGCACCGAGCACGGCCACCAGGCGCTGAAGGGCGCCATCCGCACCCACCACCTGATCAGCAAGGAAGAAGTCTTTGCCTTCATGGAATGGAAGACGCCCGACGGCTGCCCCAAATGCCGCCCGGCCATCAACTACTACCTCACCAGCACCTGGCCCAAAGAGGCGCTGGACGACCCGCAAAGCCGCGCCATCAACGAGCGCAGCCACGCCAACATCCAAAAAGATGGCACCTACAGCGTGGTGCCGCGCATGTGGGGCGGCGAGACCACTGCTGCCGAGCTGCGCCGCATTGCCGACGTCGTGGACAAGTACCAGATCCCCGGCGTCAAGGTCACGGGCGGCCAGCGCATCGACCTCTTGGGCGTGAAGAAGGAAGACCTGCAGGCCGTGTGGCGCGACATCGGTA
>JAFEES010000216.1 GCA_018240995.1 Pseudomonadota bacterium
CACCGGGCAGTCGCGCTACCAGGCCGTCGAGCTCCAGCTCCAGCAGCCGCACCTGCAGCGTAGCGGCGTCCAGACCGGTGCGCGCCACCAGGGCGTCCATGGTGGCCTCGTCGCTGATGTCGCCGGCCACGGTGATGGCGCGTCGGCCCAGGGCGGTGATCTCAGCGGCAACCGCGTCCAGGTCGGACTGGGTGCGCGCGGTCAGCGCCACGTCGGCGCCGGCCCGGGCCAGCATCAGCGCGCAGGCGCGGCCTATGCCTTTGCCGGCACCGGTGACTATGGCCACCTGGCCGGCCAGGGAAAACAGGGGATGGTTCATGGCAAGGCTTTCAGGGGGTCAGGGTGTCAGGGCACCGCGCAGCATCTGCTCGAAGGCGGCGGTGTAGGGTGGCAACATGCCCCATTCGCGGCGCGGGTCATGTGCGCCGGCGCTGTAGACCGAGCGCTGGTGGCTGAACTCCAGAAAGCCCTCGCGCCCGTGGTAGTGACCCATGCCCGATGCGCCCACGCCGCCAAACGGCGCGTCGTGCAGCGCGGGGTGCATGGTCACGTCGTTGATCGACACGCCGCCCGACAGGGTGTGATCCAGCACCCATTGCTGCTCGGCCGCGTCCTGGCCGAAGTAGTACAGCGCCAGCGGGCGCTCGCCCTGGTTGATGCTGGTTACCGCCTCGCGGATGTCGTTGAACGTGCGCAGCACCATGGCCGGGCCGAAGATCTCGTGCTGGGATATTTCGCTGTCGGCCGGCGGGTTGACCACCAGGCGCAGCGGCATGCGGCGACTGGCCACGCCCTCGGCCATGGGCCAGTCGCCCGCCATGGCCACGCGCGCGCCGCGCGCGCCGGCGTCGGCCACATAGGATTCGACGCGGGCGAAATGGTGCTCGTTGACCACCGGGGTCACGTCGGCATTCGTCGCTAGGTCGGGATACAGGCCGCCGTAGACCTGCTGAAGCGCGGCGATCAGCTTGTCCAGTTGCGCGGCATGCACCCACACGGTGTCGGGCGCCACGCACAGCTGACCCGAGTTCAGGCTCTTGCCCACGGCGATGCGCTCGGCGGCGTTGGCAATGTCGGCGCTCTGGCCGATCAGCACCGGCGATTTGCCGCCCAGCTCCAGCGTGACGGGCACCAGGTTCTGCGCCGCAGCCTGCATCACCAGCCTGCCCACGGCGGTGGAGCCGGTGAACACCAGGTGGTTGAAGGGCTGGCGCGTGAAGTCGGCGGCCACGGCGGCGTCGCCCGTGACCACGGCCACCACCTCGGGATCCAGGCAGTCCTGCGCCGCCGTGGCCAGGGCGGCGGCGGTGCGCGGCGCCACTTCGGATGGCTTGAGCACGGCGCGGTTGCCCGCCGCCAGCGCGCTGGCCAGGGGCGAGAGCAGGGTGAACAGCGGCGCGTTCCAGGTGCCTATGATGCCGACCACGCCCTTGGGCTGATAGCGTACCCAGGCCGTGGCGCCAAAGTTGTCGAAGGGCGCGATGCTGGGGCGCGGGTCGTCGCCCATCCAGCCAGCCAGGTGGTCGCGCGCATGCTTGAGCGCGCCCAGCGAGCCCAGGATGTCGTTCATCAGGGAAAACACCGAGGGCCTGCCGCCGAAGTCTTCGCCCATGGCGGTCACCAGGGCGCCCTCGTGCTTGAGCAGCATGGCTATGACGTCTTGCAGGCGCTGCTGGCGCACGGCGGCGGGCACGGGCCCTTCGGCGCGAAAGGCGCGCTGCTGTGCTTGCAGCAAGGCGGCGGCGCTGGGGGCTGCGGCTTGGCTCATGTTCTTGTCTCCTGTCATCGATGGCTGGAAGTTACCGTAGCGGGGCGCACCATCCATCGTCCGAAAAGACGATGCCAGGATGGGGCCTGCTCAAGAACATAGCGCCATGACCACCAATACCCCTCCCAGCGTCAACTGGCGCACGCACCTGAGTCTGCTGCTGCTGGCCCTGGTCTACATCTTTTCCTACATCGACCGCCAGGTCATCGCCGTGCTGATCGAGCCGATCAAGCACGAGTTCACGGCTACGGATACGCAGATGGGCCTGCTCAGCGGCCTGGCCTTCGGCCTGCTGTATGCCGTGCTGGGCGTGCCCGTGGGCAAGCTGGCCGACCGCTATAGCCGGCGCAACATCGTCGCCATCTGCTGCGGGCTGTGGAGCCTGGCGACGCTGGCCTGCGGCGTGGCGGCGCAGTTCTGGCAGCTGCTGCTGGCGCGCATGTCGGTGGCCGTGGGCGAGGCCGGTGGCATGGCGCCGTCGATCTCGGCGGTGTCCGACCTGTACCCCAAGGAGCGGCGCTCGCTGGTCATCAGCCTGTTCATGATGGGGCCGCATTTCGGCGTGCTCATAGGCCTGGCGCTGGGCGCCTGGATCGCCCAGCATTACGGCTGGCGCCATACCTTCGTCGCCTTTGGCGTGCCCGGCATGGTGCTGGCGCTCATGGTGTGGTTGTGGGTGAAAGAGCCCCGGCGCGGCGCCTTTGACGATGCACCGGCGCCGGCGGCGGCGGCCGCCCCGCGCGAATCGCTGTGGCACCAGGTGGCCCGCCTGCTGCGCATGAAGGCCTTTCGCCGCCTGGCCATTGCCTGCGGCATCGCCGGCCTCACGGGCTACGGCTATGGCGTGTGGATACCGAGCTTTCTGGTGCGCACCCATGGCCTCACGCTGGCGCATGCGGGCCTGCTGTTTGGCGTGGCCAGCGGCGTGGGCGCGGTGTTTGGCGCCCTGTTCAGCGGCTGGCTGTGCGACCGCCTGGTGCGCCGCACCGAGCGCTGGCAGCTGGGCCTGCCGGCCCTGGGCATGCTGCTGGCCCTGCCTTGCGCGCTGGGTTTCATTCTCTGGCCCGCGGGCGGGCACTGGATGCTCGGCTCCCTGCGCGTACCCCATGCCCTGGCGTTTGCGCCGCTGTTCGCCTTCTTTGCCAGCTGGTGGCCGTCGCTGTCGTACAGCGCGGTGAGCCAGATGGTGGGCGCCTCCGAGCGCTCGGTGGCCGTGGCCCTGTTGAATTTCTTCGTCACCCTGTTTGGCAGCGGCTTCGGGCCGCTGGTCACGGGGATGCTCAGCGACCTGCTGCTGCCCCGCATGGGCGACGACGCGCTGCGCTGGGCCCTGGTGGGCCTGATGAGCCTGATGCTGCCCGGTGCGTTGTGGATGTGGGCCGCGGTCAGCCCGTATATCGAGAGGCGCAAGTCCATGTCGCTGGGTTCAGCGGTGGCGGCCTGAAAGGTGAATGACGTGAATGACATGAATGCTTCACCCGTGGTCATGATCACCGGCGCCAGCCGGGGCATAGGGGCGGCCACGGCCCTGGCCTTTGGCCAGGCGGGCTGGCGCGTGGCCATTACGGCGCGCACGCAGACCGAGGGCCAGGCCCTGGGCCACCAGCTGCGCCGCCCCGACGGCGGCCTGCTTGCGGGCAGCCTGGCGACCACGGCCGGAGCCGTCGCCGCCACCGGAGCGCAGGTGTTCAGCCACGCCATGGATCTGATGGACAAGGCCTCCATGGATCAGGCGCTGGATGCCGTGCTGGCGCATTACGGGCGCGTGGACCTGCTGATCAACAACGCCGTCTACCAGGATCGCGAGATGAACGCGCTGCTGCTCGACCTGGATGACGCCATGCTGGAGCGCACCCTGCAGGGCAATGTGGTGGCGCCGTTTCACCTCACGCGCCGCCTGCTGCCGCACATGGTGGCGCAGGGCGGGGGCCAGGTCATCAACGTGTGTTCCGGCGCCGGCCAATACGACCCGCCGCTGCCCGCCGACCAGGGCGGCTGGGGCTTTGCCTATGGCGCATCCAAGGCCGGCCTGATTCGCCTGGCGGGCTGCATTCACCGCGAGCTGGGCAAACAGGGCCTGCGCGCCTACAGCGTGAACCCCGGCGTGGTCTCCACCGAGGCCTTCACGGCCACGCTGGGCGGCGACGCCAGGCTGGCCCAGCGCTACGGCGCCATGCCGCCCGAGGCCATCGCCGGCGCCCTGCTGTGGTTGGCCACCAGCCCGCAGGCGCCCGGCTACGCCAAGGGCAAGGGCATGCTGGAGCTGCAGGAGATTGCGCGCGCACAGGGCCTGGTGGCCGAGGCCGCCGGCGCCGAATAACCCTTTGCGCGCCGATCGTCCGAATGGGGTATGCGCCGCAGGCCCTGCTGGCCGACGATAGAGCCACCTTTTCATTGCACAAGGAGACGACAGACATGGCAACGACGAAAGACTACCGGCTGGGCGAATTCACCTTCCCGCGCGGCTGGTTCATGATCGCGGAATCGACCGAGCTCGACACCTACAAGCCCCTGGCGGTGCGCTTTTTCGGCAAGGATTTCGCGCTCTACCGCGGCCGCAGCTCGGGCCGCGTGGTGCTGCTGGACGCCTATTGCCCGCACATGAAGACCCACCTGGCGGCGCCCAACACCACCAGCTACGTGGTGATCGACGGCCAGGGCACGAACATCGACGGCGACGGCCTGCGTTGCCCCTACCACGCCTGGCGCTTCGGCCCCGATGGCAAGTGCGACGACATCCCCTACCACCAGGGTGCCATCCCCGCCGCCGCCTGCGTGAAGAGCTGGACGGTGGTGGAAAGCTTGGGCGCAGTCTGGGTCTGGCATGACCCCGAGGGCGGCGAACCCGAGTGGGATCACCCCAGCCTGCCGGTGTGGCAAGACCCGGCCTGGGTGCACCCCAAGTGGGATCACCTGGGCATGCTGAACCAGCACCCACAGGAAATCATCGACAACATTGGCGACTATGGCCACCTGGGCCCCATCCACGGCTCCACCGTGGCGCGCTACGAGAACGAGTTCAAGGGCATCCACGCCATCCAGCGCCAGTGCGGCGGCCACCGCACGCTGGTCAACGAAAGCGGCGTCAGCCCCGACCTGCACACCATTACCTCCTACCATGGCCCGGGGCTTTTGACGTCGCACCTGACCGGCATGGAGGAGTCCTACATGCTGATCGCCCACACGCCGGTGGACGACGGCAGCATCAAGG
>JAFEES010000217.1 GCA_018240995.1 Pseudomonadota bacterium
AAGGTCTGGCCGGCCAGCACCACGTCGCCCACCTTCAGCGTGCCGGACTGAACCAGCACCGTGGCCACCGGGCCGCGACCCTTGTCGAGCTGGCCTTCGATCACCAGGCCCTTGGCCATGGCGTCCACCGGCGCCTTCAGCTCCAGCACCTCGGCCTGCAGCAGCACCTGTTCCAGCAGTTCGTCGATGCCCGCACCGGTCTTCGACGACACGGCCACAAAGGGCGAATCACCGCCATACTCTTCGGGCACGACCTGCTCGGCCACCAGCTCCTGCTTGACCTTTTCCGGGTTGGCTTCGTGCTTGTCGGCCTTGGTGATGGCGACGACGATGGGCACGCCCGCCGCCTTGGCATGCTTGATGGCCTCGCGCGTCTGCGGCATCACGCCGTCGTCGGCGGCGCAGACCAAGATGACGATGTCGGTGGCCTGGGCGCCGCGTGCACGCATGGCCGTGAAAGCCTCGTGGCCGGGGGTGTCCAGGAAGGTGATGATGCCGCGCGGCGTCTCGACGTGGTAGGCGCCGATATGCTGCGTGATGCCACCGGCCTCGCCCACCGCCACGCGCGAGCGGCGGATGTAGTCCAGCAGCGAGGTCTTGCCATGGTCCACGTGGCCCATGACGGTGACCACGGGCGCGCGCGGCAGGGCCTCGGCCTGCTGGCCGGAGACCTCCTCGGCCGTGAAGGCCTCGGGGTCGTCCAGCGCCGCCACCACGGCCTTGTGGCCCATTTCCTCGACCACGATCATGGCCGTGTCCTGATCCAGCGGCTGGTTGATGGTGACCATCTGGCCCATCTTCATCAGCGCCTTGATGACCTCGGAGGCCTTGATGGCCATCTTGTGCGCCAGCTCGGCCACGGTGATGGTCTCGGGCACATGCACCTCGATGGCGCGGAACTCGGCCGGCGCCTGCTGTTGCTGGCGCTCGTCACGGTCATTGCCACGGCGGCCACGCGGGCCGGAACGCCAGTTGCCACGCCCGACACCGCCGCTGCTGTCGCCGCGGGTCTTGATTTCCTTCTTCTTGGTGGTGTCGTTGGCCCAGCTGGAAGACAGCTTGGCGGACTTCACTTCCTTGCCCGCACCCGCTGCCGCCGGAGCACCGGCGCGCGTGCCAGCGCCAGCACCGGCACCGGCGGCGGGCTTGTGCAGCGTGCCCTTCTTGGCGTCCTTGGCATCGGCAGCCTTGGCTGCGGGCTTGGGCTCCTCGGGCTTCTTGGCCACGAGCACCTTCTTCGGTGCCGCCATCATGGCGCGGATGGCCTCGGCCTCGGCCAGGGCCTTGCGGCGGCGCTCGTCCAGATCGACGGCACGCGCCGCCTCTTCGGCGGCACGCGCCTTGGATTCTTCCTCGGCCTTGGCACGCGCTTCGGCCTGTGCCTCGGCACGGGCTTGCGCCTCGGCCGCGGCCTGCTCCTTGGCCTCCTGGCGCCCGGCCTTTTCCTCGGCCTTCTTCTGCGCCTGCTCGGCAGCATAGGCGGCGGCGCGCTCCTCGGCCTCGCGCTCGCGCTGCTCGCGCGCCTCGCGCTCGGCGCGCGACTGCGCCAGCTCTTCCTCCTGGCGGCGAATCAGCTCGGCCTGGCGGCGAGCCTCCTCCTCGCGGCGGGACAGCTCCTGCTCCTGGGCCAGGCGCGCCACGGCGGCGGGATCGGGCGCCGCATCGGTGCCCTCATCGCGCTTGACGAAGGTGCGCTTCTTGCGCACTTCCACCTGTATGGTGCGCGCCTTGCCGGTGGCATCGGCCTGCTTGATCTCGCTGGTGGACTTTTTCACCAGGGTGATCTTCTTGCGATCGCCTCCCGTGCCATGGCTGGCCTGCAGGTAGGCCAGCAGCTTTTGCTTGTCGGCCTCGTTCAGCACGTCGGCGGACGAAGACTTGTCCACGCCGGCGGATTGGAGTTGATCCAGCAGGGTTTCGGGCGACTTCTTGAGTTCTGCAGCGAACTCGGCAACAGTGTTGTTACTCGACATATTCTGTTCGTACCTCCCTGACCTTTACTCTTGCCCCGTGAACCAATGCTCACGCGCCTTCATGATCAAGGCCGTGGCATCTTCAGCGGACTGGCCGGTCAGCTCGATCAGCTCATCCACGCCCAGGTCGGCCAAGTCGTCACGTGTGTTCACGCCACCGGCCACCAGCTTGGCGATCAGCTCGGACGTCAGGCCTTCCAGGTCGCGCAAGTCCTGCGATACGGCGCCCATGCTTTCCTCGCGTGCGATCTCCATGGTCAGCAGCGCATCCTTGGCGCGCGAGCGCAGCTCGTTCACCGTGTCTTCGTCAAAGCTTTCAATCTCCAGCATTTCCTGCAGCGGCACGTAGGCCACCTCCTCCAGGCTTTCGAAGCCCTCGGCGATCAGGATGTCGGCGATTTCCTCGTCCACGTCGAGCTTTTCCATAAACAGGCGGCGTGCGGCATCGCTTTCATCGGCCTGCTTTTGCGCGCTCTCGGCGGCGTCCATGATGTTGATCTTCCAGCCCGTCAGGTCAGAGGCCAGGCGCACGTTCTGCCCGCCACGGCCGATGGCGATGGCCAGGTTTTCCTCGTCCACCACGACATCCATGGCGTGCTTTTCCTCATCGACGACGATGGAGGAGACATTCGCCGGCGCCAACGCGCCGATGACGAACTGCGCCGGGTCGTCAGACCACAGCACGATGTCCACGCGCTCTCCGGCGAGCTCGTTGGTGACGGCATTCACGCGCGTGCCGCGCACGCCAACACAGGTACCGATCGGATCGACACGCTTGTCATGCGAGAGCACGGCGATCTTTGCCCGGCTGCCCGGGTCACGCGCGCAACTCTTGATCTCCAGCAGGCCCTGCTCGATCTCGGGCACCTCGTTGCGGAACAACTCCATCATGAACTCGGGCGCCGAGCGCGACAGGATGATGGGCGCGCCGCGCAGCGTCAGATCCACATCCATGATCATGGCGCGCACGCGGTCGCCACTGCGCAGGTTTTCCTTGGGGATCATCTCGCCGCGGCGCAGCCGGCCTTCGACACGGCCGGACTCGACGATGAGGTCGCCCTTGTCCATGCGCTTGACGGTGCCGGTGAAGATTTTCTCGCCACGACTCATGAAGTCGTTGAGCAGCATCTCGCGTTCGGCGTCGCGTATCTTTTGCAAAATCACCTGCTTGGCGGCCATGGCGCCGATGCGCCCTATGGGCACGGACTCGACCTGCTCCTCGATGTACTCGCCAACCTCGACGTCGGCAATGCGCTCGCGCGCATCCATGAGCAGCTCCTCGGCGTCCGGGTTTTGCAGGCCGGCCTCGTCGGGCACGACCAGCCAACGGCGGAAGGTTTCGTATTCGCCGCTGTCGCGATCGATGGACACGCGGATATCCACCTCGCCCTGATAGAGCTTCTTCGTGGCTTGCGCCAGGGCGGACTCCACCGCGCCCAAGACCACATCGTGCTCCACGTTTTTCTCACGTGAAATAGCCTCTACCAACATCAACAGTTCGCGATTCATGCGACGACTCTCCTGTTTCTCAATCCCTGCCGGACACCGCCGTGGCGACGGGGCCGAATGTTCAAATTCTTAGTCTGCGGAATCGGCCTTGGCGCCACGTCCCTTGAAGTCCACGATGGGCGCCAGGCGTGCCTCGCGCAGCTCATCGAGCGTGAAGCCCAGCGCCTGCAGCGGTGCCGGCACGCGCTTCTTGCTCACACGCTGGCCGGGCTTGACGGGTGGCGCGTCGCTCCAGACGACCTGCCAGCCACCGCCCTCGGCGCGCTCCAGCGTGCCGCGAAACTTCTTGCGGTTCGCAGCCACCTGCCCGCCCGCCGCCGCGCCCAGCGGCTCCTTCAAGGTGATGTCGATCACCTCGCCCTCGAAGCGCGTGAAATCGCCCTCGTTGCGCAACGGGCGGTCTATGCCGGGCGAGGACACCTCCAGGCGCTTGTAGTCCACCGCCTCGACTTCCAGGGCGTACTGCAGCTGGCGCGTGACCTTTTCGCAGTCTTCGACGGTGATGAACTGCTCCACCACCGGCGCCGGCGTGTCGGCCGCGGGCGCGGCCCACACCAGGTCGATCGTGATGCGCAGCAATCCCCCTGCGGAGCGCTCGATCTCCACCAGGTCATAGCCCAACCCGGCCACGGTTTGTTCAACGATTTGCTGCAATGTCACAGGTGCGCGCTCTGTCCAATTCCAAATGAAAAGCCCGGCCGCCGCAAAATTCATTGAGGCGGCCACGGGCCAAAAAGCAAACGCCCAAAAAAAACGGGCGGTGAGTACCCGCCCGTTTTGGTCGTGAAGCTGCTATTGTATCCGCTAATGCAGTGATGTGCAAAATTGGGCGGCACGCATCTTGCGTTACCGCTTCAGGCCTTGTGCGCGGCGATGCGCTCGAACAGCGCCTGCGCCTGGGCATCGGCCGCCGGGGCGGCTGGATCGGCCTGCAGGCTCTGCAGCATGCGCCCCAGCACCTGCGCCTGGGGCAGCATGGTGCCAAAAAATCGCGCCACGGCGCCGTCGGCGATCAAGATGGTGGGAAAGGTTTCCACGTCCAGGTCTCCCACCATATCCTCGTCGTCCTCCACGTCCACCCATTCGAAGCGCAATTGCGGCCAATCGCGCGCCAAGGCGTCGAACGCGCTGCGGTACTCGCGGCATACGCCGCACCATTGCGCGCACAGGCAGACCACCCACCAGGTGTGGCGCGTGGCGGCGGCCGATTCAGTGTGTTGCAAGCTGCTCTCCATGGCTCTTTATGTTCAGGAGCCGCGCCGCTCGCGGGCGCGGTAGACGTCTATCGTATCCACCCTGGGCGCCGCGTTGCCCCAGGCATTGCGGATATAGGACAGCACGGCCGCAATGTCCTCGTCGCGCAGGCTTTGCGCAAAAGGCGGCATGCCGTAGGGACGCGGATTGCCCGTCGTGGCCGGCAGATAGCCGCCCTGCAGCAGCACGCGCACCAGGTTCGTG
>JAFEES010000218.1 GCA_018240995.1 Pseudomonadota bacterium
TGGGCAGCTGGATGTAGCGGAACACCGCCAGCTTGCTGGCCCCGTCGATGCGCGCCGCCTGGTAGTAGGCGTCGGGAATGGAGCGCAGGCCGGCAAAGCACAGCAGCGCGACCAGCGGTGTCCAATGCCACACGTCCATGGCCAGCACCGTGAGCCAGGCCTGGGTGGCGTTGCCGGTGTAGCTGTAATCCAGCCCCAGGCGCGCCAGCGTCGCGCCCAGCAGGCCGATGTCCGAGCGCCCGAAGATCTGCCAGATGGTGCCCACCACGTTCCACGGGATCAGCAGCGACAGCGCCACCACCACCAGCACCGCGGACGACTTCCAGCCGCTGGCGGGCATGGACAGGGCCAGCAGGATGCCCAGCGGAATCTCCACCAGCAGCACCGCCAGCGAGAAGGTGATCTGGCGCAAGAGCGCGCCGTGCAGTTCCTCGTCGCGCATCACGGCGGCAAACCATTCCGTGCCCACGAACACGCGCCGCTCGGGGCTGATGATGTCCTGCACCGAGTAGTTCACCACCGTCATCAGGGGCAGCACGGCCGAGAAGGCCACGCACAGGATCACCGGCAGGATCAGGAACCAGGCCTTCTGGTTCACCGGCTTGGTCGTCGCGCTCATGGCAGGAGCTCCTCGTTACGATAAAAGCAGCTGTGCGCGCCCAGCACCTGCAGCCATACGCTGTCGCCGGCCACCGGCAGCGCCTGCTCGGGCGCGAAGCGTGCCTTCAGGGCCTGCCCGTCGACCATGGCGGTCAGCATCTGGTGCGTGCCCACGTCCTGCACGCGCGCCACCTGGCACAGCAGCGCTCCCGGCGCGTGCGCCGGGGCCAGCGCCAGGTACTCGGGGCGCACGCCCAGCATCAGGCCGCCTTCAGGCAGCGCGCGCGGCAGCGGCTGGCGCTGGCCGGCCACATCGAGCTCGCCGCCCCGCACCTGCACGGGCAGAAAGTTCATGCCCGGCGAGCCTATGAAATGCCCGACAAAGGAATGCTGCGGGCGCTCGAACAGCTCGCCCGGGCGGCCCACCTGCACCACGCGCCCGCGCGTCATGACCACCACCTGCTCGGCAAAGGTGAGCGCCTCGACCTGGTCGTGGGTGACGTAGATCAGCGTCAGCTTGAGCTCGCGGTGGATTTGCTTCAACTTGCGCCGCAGCTGCCATTTCAGGTGCGGGTCGATCACCGTGAGCGGCTCGTCGAACAGCACCGCCGCCACGTCCTCGCGCACCAGACCGCGGCCCAGCGAGATTTTTTGCTTGGCATCGGCCGACAGGCCGGCGGCGCGCTGCCCGAGCTGGCCGCTCATCTCCAGCATCTCGGCGATGCGCCCCACGCGCTCGCGGATGCGCGCCTCGGGCAACTTGCGGTTTCTCAGGGGGAAGGCCAGGTTCTCGGCTACCGTCATGGTGTCGTAGATCACCGGGAACTGGAACACCTGGGCGATGTTGCGCTGCTGCGGGCTGGCGCGCGTGACGTCGCGGCCGTCGAACAGCACGCTGCCCTGCGACGGCACCAGCAGGCCCGACATGATGTTCAGCATGGTCGTCTTGCCGCAGCCCGAGGGCCCCAGCAGCGCGTAGGCGCCGCCGTCCTCGAAGCTCATCGTCAGCGGCAGCAGCGCGTAGTCGCTGTCCTGGCGCGGGTCGGGCTTGTACGAATGCGCGAGCTGCAGGTCTATGCGTGCCATGGCTGCCCCCCTGCGACACGCGCCGGCGCCAGCGCAAGCGCGCCCGCCGCGTCAAACACATAGGCCTGGGCGGGCTGCATGTGCAGCGTCACGGCGCTGCCCAGCTCCAGGTAGTTCACGCCGGTGATCTGCGCCACCAGGCCACCCCAGGGCGTGTCGGCATGCACGAAGGTGTCGGAGCCCGAGATCTCCGACAGCTCCACCCGGGCCGGCACGGCCATGTCGCCCGGCTGCCCCTGCAGGCGCAGGGCGCTGGCACGCAGGCCCAGGGTGACGGCACCGGTCAGCCCCGGCGGCAAGGCCAGCGCCAGCGCGGTGCCGCCCGGCAGCACGAGGCCGGCGCCGCCCGCCTGCGCCGGCACCAGGTTCATCGGCGGGTCGCTGAAGGCGCGCGCCACGCGCAGCGAATTGGGGGCGTGGAACACCTCGGCCGTGGGCCCGTACTGCAGCAGCTCGCCCTCATGCAGCACGGCGGTGTAGCCGCCCAGCAGCAGCGCCTCGCCGGGCTCGGTGGTGGCGTAGACCACGGTGGAATCGCCGGCGGCAAACAGCTGCGTGAGCTCCTCGCGCAGCTCCTCGCGCAGCTTGTAGTCCAGGTTCACCAGCGGCTCGTCGAGCAGCATCAGCGGCGCGCCCTTGGCCAGGGCCCGCGCCAGCGCCACGCGCTGCTGCTGGCCGCCGGAGAGCTCGGCCGGCAGGCGCTGCAGGAACATGTCGATGTGCAGCCGCTCGGCGATCTGGCGCACGCGCTGCTCAATGTTCTTCTCGCCGCGCAGCTTCAGCGGCGAGGCGATGTTGTCGGCCACCGTGAGCGAGGGGTAGTTGATGAACTGCTGGTAGACCATGGACACATTGCGCTCGCGCACCGGCACGCCGGTCACGTCGCGGCCATCGACGCGCACGCGGCCGCGGGTGGGCGCATCCAGCCCGGCCATGATGCGCATCAGGCTGGTCTTGCCCGCCTGCGTGGCGCCCAGCAGCACGGTGACGGCGCCGCTGTGCAGGGCCAGGCTCATGTCATGCAGCCAGGCCTGCGCCCCCACGCGCTTGCTGACTTGATCCAGCACCAACTCCATTGCTACCCTTTTGTTTTTTCGAATTGGTTCATTTTTGTTCTCTTTTGATCGGATCGAATCAAGGTTTACCCTTGGTGTTTTTCCTTTTGTTTCGCTTTTACAGTACGCCACCAAGGAGCGAACCATCCGCGTGAACACCAACCCCCGCCAACTGCTGCTGCTCGATGAGGTGCGCCGGCGCAAGTCCGCCAGCGTCGAGCAGCTGGCCGAGACCCTGGGCGTGACGCTGCAGACCGTGCGCCGCGACGTGCAGCGCCTGGCCGAACAGGGCCTGGTGACGCGCTTTCACGGCGGCGTGCGCGTGCCCAGCTCCACCGTCGAGAACCTGGCGCACCAGCAGCGCGAAACGCTCAACGCCGAGGGCAAGGCGCGCATCGCCCGCGCCGTGGCCGCACAGGTGCCGCACGACTGCTCGCTGATCCTGAACATAGGCACCACCACCGAGGCCATCGCCCGGGCGCTGATGCACCACCGCGGCCTGCGCGTACTGACCAACAACCTGAACGTGGCCGCCATCCTGAGCGGCAACCCCGACTGCGAGGTCATCGTCGCCGGTGGCGTGGTGCGCGCGCGCGACCGCGGCATCGTGGGCGAGGCCGCCGTGGACTTCATACGCCAGTTCCGCGTGGACATCGCCCTCATCGGCATCTCGGGCATAGAGGCCGACGGCACGCTGCGCGACTTCGACCTGCGCGAGGTGAAGGTGGCGCAGACCATCATCGCCCAGGCGCGCGAGGTCTGGCTGGCCGCCGACCACACCAAGTTCAACCGCGCGGCGATGGTGGAGCTGGCCACGCTGGCGCAGATAGACCGCCTATTCACCGACGCCGCACCACCCGAGCCCTTCCCCGCGCTGCTGCAAGATGCCCAGGTGCAGTGCACCATTGCGGAAGGTTGAGCGTGGTGCGCCGAGCGTTTCGCGCCACTCACCACTCACCCCTCACCACTCACCCCCCATGACCTACCTGCTCGCACTCGACCAAGGCACCTCCAGCTCGCGCAGCATCGTCTTCGACCCGCGCGGGCGCATCGTGGCGCAGGCCCAGCAGGAGCTGCCCCAGATCTACCCCCGGCCCGGCTGGGTGGAGCATGACCCGCGCGAAATCTGGCGCACCCAGCTGGCCACCGCGCAAGACGCGCTGCGCCAGGCCGGCATCAGCGCGCGCCAGGTGCGCGCCCTGGGCATCACCAACCAGCGCGAGACCACGCTGCTGTGGCACCGCGCCACCGGCCAGCCCGTGCACCACGCCATCGTCTGGCAGGACAGGCGCGCCGAGCCCGCCTGCGCGCAGCTGCGCGCCCAGGGCCATGCGCACGCCATCCAGGCCAAGACCGGGCTGTTGGTGGACGCCTATTTCTCCGCCACCAAGCTGCAATGGCTGCTGGACAACGTAAGCGGCGCGCGCGCCCAGGCCGAGCGCGGCGAGCTCGCCTTCGGCACGGTGGACAGCTGGCTCATCTGGCAGTTGACGGGTGGCAAGCGCCATGTCACCGACGTGAGCAACGCCAGCCGCACCATGCTCTTCAACGTGCACCGCAACCAGTGGGACGACGAGCTGCTGCAGCTCATGCGCATCCCGCGCACGCTGCTGCCCGAGGTACTGCCGTCCAGCAGCGACTTCGGCCACACCGACGCGGGTTTGTTGGGTGCGCCTATAGCCATAGGCGGCGTCGCCGGCGACCAGCAAAGCGCCCTCTTCGGCCAGGCCTGCTTTACGGCCGGCATGGCCAAGAACACCTATGGCACGGGCTGCTTCATGCTCATGCACACGGGCGCGCGCTTCCAGTCCAGCCACAACGGCCTGATCACCACCAGCGCCGCCCAACCCACGGCGCAAACCGCCTATGCCCTGGAGGGCAGCGTCTTCGTCGGCGGCGCCGTGGTGCAGTGGCTGCGCGACGGCCTGCACGCCATACGCGCCAGCAGCGAGGTGCAGCAGCTGGCGCAAAGCGTGCCCGACTCGGGCGGCGTGATGATGGTGCCGGCCTTCACCGGCCTGGGCGCGCCCTACTGGCAGCCCGACGCGCGCGGCACCATCACCGGGCTGACGCGCGGCACCACGCTGGCCCACATCGCGCGCGCGGCGCTCGAATCAATTGCCTACCAGAGCGCGGCCCTGCTCACCGCCATGAGCCGCGATGCCGTGGCCGCGGGCGGCGCGCCGGTGAGC